>DASYSW010000338.1:0-16866 GCA_036002905.1 Chitinophagaceae bacterium | reverse complement strand
GAACATCCGCACCTTGACGCGGGTTCCCGATGTAGCAAAACATTCTTTTCTTTTCAATGCATCAAAAATTGCGTCTCTTGTATTGCTTTCGGCCCATGCACCCGTTAAGCCGGCAGCAGATATACGGGTAGGAGGTTCGCCGGCGACCGATTCACCAGCCGACAATATCGTTTCATAATTCAAGGACAAGTGATCCTGTGTACCGTGTGATCCGGGGTAATTATTTTCTTCGCTGGAGGATATACCCGAATGATAGTCTGTGCCTCCTTCGACTCCATATTTAAAAGGATTAGCACCAAGTTTTTCCTGCAGTTCCTGGCCTGTACCGTAGGCTTGCCGCATATAACTACCTTTTTTAAAATTAGCCCGTTCATTACTGCTTAGTAAAATTTCAAACAACTCATAATTGGCAAACTCGTCGTTGGGTGATAAGGAGGGATGAGTTTCACTCTGTCCCTTACCCTGCATCACTTCAGTAAGTGGTTCATTCGTCATTCTCCTTTCAGCGTATTCTTTCGTGAGTTGTTTACCAGAAAGTGTTTTTGTGTCGAACATTAAACCGTTGCTCACGTTTCCATTATGAGGGACCGCGAGTACATCACTGCCTGTTTTGCGTGCATTTTCCAAATACGTCCACAGATTTTCAGGATCCTGGGAATCCAGGGAGGTGAAAGGGATACCAGGAACTTTATCTCCCTTAAAAATTACACAACGGTGTAAATTCTGTGAGTGGTTGTTTGCGTTGTTGGGCGCCGAGGTCCATTCATAACCAACAAGGGCAGTAAACTTGCCTGGTTTGTTATAGGTGTCGGCAGCATTGATCACACGTTGCCAGGCGCTCTTGATGACTTCGGGTTTATTCAACTCAGGATTGGATCTATTCGCCGACAGGTCAGCGATAAAATCGCGAAACGATTTGGCGACGTCTTTTTGATCCTTGCTGGTATATTGTCTGTATAGTTCAGTGCCTGCAAAAGGTCCGTTAGGGTCTTTCACAGCTATAATGGCGCCAAGATATTCTGAGTGATCAGTGACAGCTAAAAAGTCAAGCGGCGCAATACGCTTTACTTTTTGTCCTAAATATTCTACCTCTTCACCCATTGCAAACTTGTAAGAATCTTCCGGCAATAATGTCGCACCAAAAAAGTTCGCATCAGCAGAGAGAGCAGTGTGCAAATGCAGATCACCGAAGTAACAATTCTTAAGTGGATTCACGGGAACTTCTGTGGCTGTATTTGCCTCTGTGGACTTTTCCTCTTTTTCTTTTGTGCCGCTGTTTCCTCCACAGCCAAACAACGCGGAGATGAAGACAGCTAGTAATGCAGGTTTTAATTTCATGTTTGTTCATTTAGTGACGTGAGTGCGTCATTTGTTAATGATCGTACCAAATCGGTCTGCAGGTTAAAGGGACTAGCTTTAAAGATATTTCATTGGGAAACACCGGATGCTAAACAGGGTATCAGTTTATGCGTTTTACGGTAAAATGACTCGTCGTCGCCGGGAGACGAAACTTACACCCTTCCAATTATAATTCTTCCGATTTAAAAACTTTCCCTCTCCAGCTTCTTTGAGTCATACTGCCGTCAGTTTGTTTTTTCACGAATAAGACTTTGTAGCTACTATACTGGTTTGGGTCTTTTAGGGACTTTTTTAAATCGGATGCTATTGATCTCCCAAGAGAGATCATCTGATCGTCATCTGCAGGAATGCCCTTTCCATTGATAATGTCAACTTCCAATTCGGAGCTGATTTGCCCGTTTGTGTTTGTTTCTTTGCCATCCAGGTTGACGTTTTCGCAGGAAACGAGCTTGTTTAAATCTTTCTGCAATTGTTCAGTGGTAATGCTAAAGACCGGAGCTTTTGTTTTAGTGGTGGTCATTGTACAACCGGCAATAATTGCTGCGGTGATTAGTATTGCCATGAGCTTCTTAAAGGTGGTGATCAAGGTTCTTGATTTTACGAAAGATATCTCATAAATAAATAACAAGATGGATGCGCCTACTTCTTTTTTGCCTTTACTTTCTCGGCCTTCACTTTAGCCCTGAACCTTACAATTTTACTGATCAGGTCAAGAGGAATTGGCCTATCTAATGGAAACTGGATAGCCCCTTTGCCCGATGTTTTATACAAAGAAAATTCCCTCTCAAATTCAGCGTTTCCAACGGGGACAGGGTAAACGCCAATGTGCTTCTTATAGCCGGCAAAATATAATAAATAGCGTCCGTCCAGGGTGAAGCTTGGTATTCCGTAGCTGATCGTTTCTTCTGCTTTTGGAACAGTCTTCTTAATGATTGCCCGAACCTGTTGCAACATTTTTTGAACGTGTTCGGGAAAACCAGCAATATATTCGTCAATATTTTTGGGCCTGGCTCTGGTCATTTTGTTTGTAGAAGAAGATACTAAAAAGGATTTTCTCTTTCCAATTCTTGATCACCCCAAACTTCGCAGGATCCAGCCGAACTATGTCCCACGACTGATGGTTTGTGTTTTCTATAAAGAAGTCGCCATCAATGAATTAATAAGTATTTCATCTTTTTTAATAAATATTTATCGTTTTTCAATAAAATGAAATCATTAACAAAACTAGTCTTGGCAACGCTTCATGTGATTGCCTGGATAGTATTCCTTGGCCTGTGTGTCAAAACGGGAGCAATCCTTTATTCGTTTTTTGTTAGCCTCGCTATTAATCACGAAGGTGCAAAAAATATTTGCAAAGCATTGGATTGTCAACCGGGCGATATCCTGGAGTTTGTGGAAAAGCAATAAAATTTAGAAGAGAACTGCAATCGTTGGCCGCTTATCTTTTCTTTTTCAATTTTGAATTTTCTTTTTCAAGGTTCTCCTTTATCCTAAACTTGACGATATCCTTAACCAGTGTCAACGGGATTGCTTTATCGATCGGAAATTGAATAGCCCCCTTTGATGTTTTATAATTCGTTAACCGATCCTTAAAAACTTTCATCGGGGATGAAGTAGGATAGAAGCCGATGTGATTTTGGTATCCGGCAAAATATACAAGCATTCCATGGTATTTGAATGCAGGCATTTGGTAACTGATTGTTTCTTCCGCGGCAGGAGCGGAATTTTTTATCGTGGCTCTCAGTTTTTGCAGGATAGTCTGTACATGAGCAGGAAACCGCTCAATGTATTCGTCGACATTGCCCGGAGCTTTAGAATTTGCTTGCATAAGCATATTTTTATGTTGTCGTGAGTTTTATCATTGAACTTTCAATATACTATTCCAGGATATTGCAGCGAAATCCATTTTCAGTGACAAGCGTCATGATTTTTTCAGCACAAAAACTTTTTCCTTCGACCCTTAGAATCTTGTCACAATCATGAAGGTCAAAATTTATTTTGTTATCCGGAAAATGTTCAAGCAAAAGATCGACGATTTTTTTTGCCTGGACAGTCTCTTCTACATTTGTTTTAAAAACTTCGATCATGGTTCAGTTTATGGTTTTGTAGTGTAGCCCTACAACTCCTGATTTGAAATTTTTCGTTGCCATCAATTTAAGATTAACCCTGGCAGGAACACTAAACAATGGAATACCACCCCCAAGGATAACTGGATTGATATTGATCCGATACTCATCGATCAGGTCCCACTGCATAAAACTGTGCGTAAGACGAGGGCTGCCAAAGATCATGATGCTCTTGCCTGGCCGGTGCTTTAGTTCTAATATTTCCTGGACAATATTTTCTTTTATTAAACGCGTGTTGTTCCAATCGACCTTATCCAATGTTGACGATACCACAATTTTCGAAGTGTTTTCCATCCATTTGGCATGTTGAACTTCAAGTTCGGTACTTGAGTCATTTGAGAGTACTGTCGGCCAGTAACTTTCCATCATTTTGTAAGTAACCCTTCCAAACAGTGCGGTATCTGTAATGTCGGTCAGCGCGATCGCATCCTTAAATATCTCATCGTCGATCGTGATCCAATCCATTTCTCCTCTCCGGTTGGCGACAAAACCATCTAATGAAACGTGCATAAAAGCGACAAGACTCCTCATCTTTGATTTGGCCTTTGTACCGGTGATGGTCAAAATGTTTTTCAATTGGTGGACATGGCGTTCGGTATGATAGACCACAAAATGTATGAGCTCAAGTTTCGTGATATCTCCAAAAATGGGATGGCTTATAGTCTCGAACAAATTCACCTGCCTGGCTAACCGTAGCAGTTCGGCGATAGATATCCCGAGACTATCGATGACCAGTTTTTTTTGATAAATGTCCCGGGTTGGTAAGATAAATTCCGGTGACTGAAGTTTTGTGTCAAAGTCCAGAAACGTTGTCCTCAACCCTTCTACGCCTGCATCTGGTGACCGGTCAGAGGACCGTCCTTCGTTCTTCAGTGATTTGATGATGCCAATGTTTGATAGGGTAATATGTTCGGCAACCTGCGCTGCGGTCCAGCTTCCTGCAAAAGGAAGTTCATTGATCTGCGTTTCTGTAAACGATGAAATTAATTCCAGCAATTCTAAAGTTGTACGATCAAGGGAGGCAAACAATTCCTCCGTGTTTATATTCTCTGTCATCATGGGACTGCTTGTTATCATGGCCAGGTATTTTTTTTTAAGACTATTGAATGGCTGCATGCTCTTTCATCTTTACGAGACAAAGCATCTCAGTTTCGGTTTTATACCACTCAACAACTGGTTTTGTTTTATCGGCGCGATCATCTTCCATCATGTCATGAAGTACGTCCTTTATACAATCCACTTTTTTAAGCCAATCACTGATCGCCACTGACAGGTATTCGCCTTTCTCAATGGTGTATTCCTCACAGTTATATTTTTCCGCCTCTCGTTCAAATTTTTCTTCAGCCGTTGCCATATAAATTATTTTCCCCCTTTCATCCATATGACTGAGACCGTAATAGGAACGCTTAAATCCGTCGGGGATCATATCGAGCAAAGCGCCGAATGCTTCTTTGATGCCGAGTGGAAATGTTGTCACCTCTTTTCCAAAAACTTTCAGATCGCTTTTTAAATTATATGTTTCCATGGTTTCAATTTTTTCAGACATAGTACAAACCTAGTACCGTTTGAAAAGAATAGCGGGGTGTGTATACGGCATTGTCAGGGGTTGGTTGCGACATGGGCTTTTTTTACCTTTATGCTATACCAATTTGGTTTAATTAAACCTGTGACAAGATGAAACATGTATCAATTCTTATTCCCCGCGGACACACAAGCCTGGTAAATATCGAAGGGACTCACCAGATTCTTTCCGAAGTAAACAATCTTCGTATTGAAAGAGGAAACACTCCATTATTCAATATTAAATTGGTTGGCTTGTCAAACGAAACAAGTCAACCCAGTGGATTATTTACAGTAAATCCCCACGTCCTTGTCAGTGATGTAAAAAAAACCGATCTCATTGTCATTCCCGCTTTGCACGGTGACCAGGCAAAGGCTGCCGAGGCAAACAAAGAATTTATTCCATGGATCGTCGAGCAATACAATAATGGAGCTGAGCTGGTAAGCTTTTGCATCGGTACATTTTTCCTTGGCGCAACCGGTCTGTTGGAGGGGAAACAATGCACCACTCACTGGAGATTTGTGAATGAATTCCGCGCAATGTTTCCCGATGCGGACGTAGTTGATGATAAGATCATGACCGAAGACAGTGGTATTTATACAAGCGGCGGAGCGTACTCCTATTTGAATTTGCTCATTTACCTGATCGAAAAATATGCGGGCCGGGAAATAGCGATCCTGATTTCAAAAGCATTCATGATCGACATTGATCGCGTCAGCCAATCGCCATTTATTATTTTCCAGGGACAAAAGGCGCATGAAGATGAGCCCATACGAAAGGCACAGGAGTTCATCGAGAAGAATTTCCAGGATAAAATAACAGTTGAGCAACTGGCATCGATGTATGCGCTGAGTCGCAGAAACCTCGAGCGCAGATTTAAGAAAGCGACGTGCAACACCGTCACCGAATACATACAAAGAGTGAAAATAGAAGCCGCAAAGAAGAATTTCGAGAGCAGCCGAAAAAACATCAACGAGGTAATGTATGATGTTGGATACATGGATACAAAAGCATTCCGGACAACATTTAAAAAGATCACTGGTTTGTCACCAATAGAATACCGGAAAAAATACAACAGGGAACTGGCGGTGGCTTAGATATTTCCCTGGCTCCGCGGGAGCCGACTGGGTGTAGATGTAATCGGGAAAATAATATTGGCTCCATAGGAATCTCCTTCGATCAAAATTTTTTAGGTGCCTCCTTCGCAGTCTAATTCACTTTTTTCTGATATCCTATAAACAGCTTGCCACTACGTGGCTGCACTGATGTTGTTCTAAACCCCTCTCAGTTTATCAATTTTATTTTGAATCGTTTGCCTGTCGGTTTGCGTCTTTGCAAGCGAGATCGCCTTTTCAAAATTTTGCCTTGCTTTATCGTTGTCGAGGCCGTCATATAATTCGCCAAGGAGGGTAAAATAGAAATGATTATTTGCCAGGTTTAATTTTTCTGCTTCAATGATCGCCTCACGTTTTCCGTTTGCCTTTGCAAGAGCGAAGGTTCTGTTCAATGCAGCTATCGGAGAGTATTCGAGTTGTAACAACCTGTTGTATAACTGTAATATATTTTCCCATTTTTCCTTTGTGTCTGCCTTCTGCGTGTTCCAGTAGGCGATCGTCGCTTCGAGATGATATTTTGAGATCTTATCTCCACGGGAAGCTTTGTGGAGGTGGTACGTTCCCTTTGCAATTAAATCCTTGTCCCATAGGGTTTCGTCCTGGTCATTGTATAGTATCATTTCACCCTGCTCATTTTTTCGTGCTTGAAACCGGGAAGAATGAAAACACATTAATGAAAACAACGCATTTACGCCGGGCTGATCTGTTTGTTCGTTCCCGATAAGAAGGTCAGTCAGGCGCATGGCTTCCGCGCAAAGATCTTCACGCAATACGGCGTCCTGGCTTTCGGAATAATATCCTTCATTAAAAAGTAAATACAAGGTGGTCAGGACAGTCTCTAAACGATTACCAATTTCTTCTTTGGGGGGGAATTCGATGTTTACTTTTTCTATCCTCAATTTTTCTTTTGCCCTGAAAAGACGCTTGTTTATCGTCTCTTTATTAGTGAGAAAAGCGGTGGCAATCTCTTCAATGCCGAATCCGCAGAGGATGCGAAGCGATAAGGCTATCTGCGATTCTGTTGGAATAGAAGGATGGCAAAGAGCGAATAACATTTGCAATTGGCTGTCGGTAATATTTTTTTCGGAAAGGTCAATTTCCATTTCTTCATTTTGTGATGAGACGTATTTTATTTGCTTTGAGATTTTTTCAGCAAAAACCTTGTTACGCTGGAGATGGTTCTTCGCTTTGTTTTTTGCAACCGTGTAAAGCCAGGCCACCGGGTTTTCGGGAATTCCTTTGTACGGCCAGTTTTCAAGCGCTGACAAAAAAGTCTCGCTGACTATGTCTTCTGCAACTTCTATGTGTTCAATCCCAAAAAGTTTACAAAGAACCGCTGCGATCTTTCTGAATTCTGTTCTGAATAAATGCGGTATCAATTCCTGTTGGTACATAACTTAATTCGAGCGGGCAGTAGCCCGTTAGCAGTCGGCTTACGAGAATAGAAAATGCCGACTGCCTATCGCTGACTGCTCAATGCGTTCCATCATTCTTTGCGATCTTTCTTATTTCCATACTATTTCCTTCACCCTGTAATACCGGGCAGCCCTTGGCAAATTCGACTGCTTCGTCAATCGAATCTGCCCTGACAACAATAAACCCACCAATGGTTTCTTTGATTTCACCAAACGGCCCGTTGGTAACGACAGGTTTTGAATTTTTTGTTTTCACAACGCGGGCAGTATCAAAAGGTAAACCGGTGCCGCTTACAAATTTGTTTTGAGCAGCAATGCCCCCAATCCAATCCATTGTTTGTTTCATCCAGGCTTCCATTTGTTCCGGTGATGCGATCTTTTTCCCGTCTTCGTGCCTCATGATCAATGCATATTCTTCCATAGTCTTAAAATTTAAATTGTTATTGAATGTAAGATTTATAGCACTATAACAAGTGAAAGATGCAAACTTGGACAACCGGGGAAAAAATATTTTCCTCGCTTCAAACCCGAAAGAGTGGTGAAAAAGTGGGGCGAGGAATTAATGAATATCTAACTATATTGCGGGTCTCAAAATTTCCTTCCGGAGGATGAGGATTCATGGATAAATTCGTTGTTTCAGCAAGAAAATACAGGCCCCAAACCTTTGATACAGTTATTGGCCAGGCGCATATTACGACCACTTTAAAAAATGCGATAAAAAATAACCAACTGGCCCACGCATTTTTATTTTGCGGACCGAGAGGAGTGGGCAAAACAACCTGTGCGAGGATCTTAGCCAAAACCATCAATTGTGAGAATAGAACGGCTGACGGCGAAGCGTGTAATAAATGCAACTCCTGTATTTCTTTTAATGAGGGTACTTCATTGAACATCCACGAACTGGATGCCGCCAGCAATAATTCGGTGGATGACATAAGGACATTGGTTGACCAGGTACGTTTTGCGCCGCAAGCTGGTAAATACAAAGTATATATCATTGATGAAGTTCACATGCTGAGCTCCTCGGCTTTTAATGCGTTTTTGAAAACCCTGGAAGAACCGCCACCGTATGCGATCTTTATTTTAGCGACGACTGAAAAGCATAAAATCCTTCCTACTATTTTAAGCCGTTGCCAGATCTTCGATTTCAAGCGTATTACGTTAAATGACACGATTGAGCACTTGCAGGATATCTGCAAAAAGGAAGAAATAACAGCTGATAAAACCTCTCTTCAGCTGATAGCGCAGAAAAGCGAGGGCTGTATGCGTGATGCGCTGAGCATTTTGGATAAGATCGTAAGTTTTACAAATAGCGAAGTAAATTATCAGAATACCTTAGAGCAGCTGAACATTTTAGATGCTGATTATTATTTTAGGTTGACAGGATGTATGCAACAACAAGATCTCGCGGGCGCTATGTTGCTGTATGATGACATCAATCGAAAAGGCTTTGAAGGAGATATGGTATTGAATGGATTTTCGGAATTCATCCGCAACCTTCTTGTATGCAAAGATGAAAAAAGTGCAGAACTGCTCGAAGCCGTGGAAGGTTTTAGAGAAAGATATATCGAAACAGCAAAGAATATTTCTGCTGGGTACCTCGTTAGTGCGCTCAATATCTTAAACGAAACGGAGATCAACTACAAAGCTGCGCGGAATAAACGACTTCATGTTGAACTCGCCCTGATCAAACTTTGTTACCTGCAACAGGCCATTGAGTTGGTCAATGAAGAGAATGGAATATCTAAAAAAAAAATAGCTGAAAAAGCTAAGCCACTTGCGTTCAGAAAAATTGAGCCGATCGAACTCAGTCGGGAATCAGGAGGTAAAAGTCGCAGGGATAAAGTGAAATTGTTGATTGAAACCAGTGTGCAGGAGGGATCTTCTGATTATGAAAAGGCAGAAGGCACAAGGGTCAAGAAGCACGGGACAAGTGACGGGCAACTAGTAACCGGGAACGATCAACCGGCAACGAGCGACAGGCAACCCGCACCCAAACTCGCTGCCCTTGATAAAATCCGCAGCCAGATGCGCGGGAACGGAAACGGTGAAAACGGAAATGTCGTCAAGGCGATTCAGCCGGAGGAATTACAGCAAGCCTGGAATGAATACGCGGCTCAATTGAAAAAAGAAAAAAATCCTGCCGGGCAAAATTTTGAAATGGCCGAATTGCGCGTGCAGGACGCCAACAGTTTTATCGCGATTGTTAGCAACAATATCCAGTTGCGGTTTATAGAACAGCAGGGATTGAAAGTCTCTCAATTTCTTCGGGAAAAACTTTGCAATAGCCAGCTTCAATTTTATATCGTGATGCAGGAAAATACGGGACCAAATTCTTTGACAGATACTCCGTTGACCTCAAGGGAACAATTTCAAAAAATGGTGGAGCAATATCCTTTGATCAAGGAATTGAAAGACAAGTTGAGATTAGAGCTTGACTATTGATGCGTTGGTTTTTTATGTAACTCTACAATTTGACTTTCACGCCTCCATTCACAACGAAGCCCTCAGTATGTGTCCATATCTGATCAAATGTAGGATCGAGATGTGAGCCATTGACGACGTTTTTGTATTTACTTTGCCTGGTATCGGTGAAATTTTCAAAGTTAATAAACAATGAAAATTTCTTGAATATCTTCTCTGCCATAAAACCCACTTCTGAAAACGCCGGAGTTCGCGTCCCGTCGCTTAAATATTGTTTTCCGGTAAAATACGCCTCCAGGCCTAATTTAATTGCTCCCTCCTTCTCATAGATCAGTGCGGTATTCAATTTATTTTTCGGAACCAGTGGAAGAAACTGGTTGCCCGAAAGATATTTTGCATGTGCGTCAGTGAACGTATATCCTAAAAAGAGCTTAAAATTATTTTTATAAATAAATCTTGCGTTGGCTTCGAAGCCCCCACTTCTCACTGGCCTTGTTACATTTACAAACCTGTACTTGTCGGCAGCGTAGTTATCCAATACGAGTGGATTGTCAATTTCAGTATAAAAAAACATGTGATTGAAAGTAAAAGCAAGATCATCACCAATCGTTGTTTTGAAATTTACATCAGCAGTTCCTCCGTAACTCTTTTCCGATCGCACATTGTTTAACTGATCAACATTTCTGTATTGCATTGCTTCTGTTTCTTCCGTAAATAACGTTGGAGTTTTGTAACCCATCCCCGCACCAATCCTTGATGACCATTTTGGATTGTATTTTATCAGCAGGGACACCCTGGGCAAAAAAAAGATCTCCGTGTTTGAATAACCATCATTCTTATAGTTGGCAACGTCAATCCTTAAACCACTTTCCAATTGCATTTTCGGGGTCAGGTCGCTGGTAAATTGCCCATAGATGCCGCTTGTTCTGCCTGTGTTGTCTCTATTATCACTGCTGTCTTTTTCGTTGAATCGTTCGTAAATGAAGTTGCCTCCTAATACAAAAGTTTGTTTCGCTCGAAAGCGTATAAACGAAACGTCGGTATAGCCATTGTAGGAGACGCCCTGGAATATATACGAGGGAATGTTGATCGTGCGGTCAAAAATGCTAAAACTTTGCTTCGCTACAAACCTCGTCTTTTCACCCATTTTTTTATCCAGCTCAAAAGTGGTGATGTTCCTCAGGGTCTTATTTTTTTCAAAATACTGGTGTAAAGAGTCCGGTTTGTTTTTGATCACCTGTATGTCTCCGCCGGTTCTGACGCCGGTTGTGAAACTATTACCAATAATGATTCCCGAATTTTTACCTGGATAAATAAACAATTTTGGGTTCAGAATAAACTCATTGGATTTTGGTACCTCGGTGAATTCATCTTTGTCTACATCGTACGGCTTTTGCATGTTGTACAAGGCGAGGAGCGTATAGCCTGCTTTCTTACCTCTTTGTGAAGCAAAGCCTCCAATATTGGTTTGACCAATGTTAGACTGGTTCAGAATGATATTATATTCCGGGTTTTGCTTTGGTGTTTTGGAAATGAAATTTACGACGCCTGCTATGGCACCGCCCCCAAAAAGAGGGGAGGCTGGTCCTTTGATTATTTCCACTTGCTTCAGATCCAATGGGGGAATCTCCAGTACACTTAATCCGCTTGAAAAATTTCCAAAGTTGGCAAAACCATCCTTTAACAATTGCGTGTACCTTCCATCAAGGCCCTGGATTCGTATGCTTGCATTTGCGGAGGTGGCAGAGGTCTGCTGGACCTGGATCCCGGTGCTCTCATGCAACAGCATCGCAACGTTACCCGGACGCATATTGTTTTTTTCATCAATTTCTTCTAAGGCAATTGTCTCAACCCTGGTGGGCACATTGACAATTGTTCTGCTTGTTCTTGTCGACTGTACTATCACTTCTTGCATTTCGTGTTCGCTGCTTTCAAGTTGTATCGCTATACTATCCGGCTCATGAGGGATGGTGATCTTTGTCTCTTTCTCCACATATCCCACGGCGGTCGTAATCAAAATATAATCGCCATTAGCAGGAAACGAGAGAGAAACAATACCATTGCTGTCTGCTGAGAAACCTTTTGTGGTGCCCTCAATGATTATGGTTCCCGGTAAGGGCGTCCTGGTTTCTTCGCCAGTTATTTTAATGCGCAGTATTTGTTGCCCCGTACTGCAAAGGCTAAATAAAGAGAATAGTATCGTATAGATTATTCGCATGAGTCAGTTTATAATTTTATTTGTTGAACACGGCTATTCGTCACTAAACTGGATGAGGTGTTCAGCATTTATGTGTTTTTGGTAGTCCTCCTCCGCGTTCGACTCTTTTAAAAAAAACGTACCACATAAAAATGGCCAGCAAGACAAAAAGGATTATCCAGAGTACCATACCTATTCGCCATTTCCTTGAAAATGGCCTTTTGCTAAAAGAGGAAGCCATAGTATTATAGAATTAATTGAACGCATTTACTGCGTAGCAAATGCAAAAGACAGTTGTCTAAGAAATGCGATCAAATTTCGGGAGGCTGCCAGACGGGAAGCGATCTCTCGATGAGATTGTCAGGTAAGAATGAAGAAAAATCGGTCAGGCTGAGCAAGCCGGGCGAATTAACTGTAGGTAAATGATTATTAACGGAAAAACTGGCGCAGCAGGTGCAATGACAAAAAGGAGAGCAGTCATCCTGTTGCGGATCACCTTTTTGTTGGGTTGATTTTGTGATCTCAGTTTTGGCATGATCGGTTATCGACGCATTGATATCAGCACACGGCACTACACTCAATGCTAATACAAGGAAAGCCATTATGAGAGCAAACAGTTTCATGTGCGACAAAGATATTCAAATGATGGATAAACAGGTAATAACCAGGATGGGTGCCTGTAATGAAATAAAACTTAAAGGCTATATTAGTCCTAAGGATTCGGAACTATTTTTAATTTATTCAAATAATGAAGCCCTTAATTGTTTTACTGGTGACATTTGGAATTACTACAACTATCTCAAAGATCTTTTATCATCAATGGAACGTGGAGTTTGCGGGAAATTTTGCGATGAGCATCATGCTTTTCTTCACCGCGATGGCTCATTTTGCATTTAATAAGGGAATGGCGATGATGTTACCGTCCTTTGTTCCATTTAAAAGGCAAACCGTACATGCAACCGGCTTAATTGAGATTCTCGCCGGCATAGGGTTGCTGGTAAAACCGTACCGCCACATGACTTCTATTCTGCTTATCATATTTTTTGTGTTGATTCTTCCTGCGAATATTTATGCGGCTATTAATAAGGTTAATTATGAGAAGGGTAATCACTCCGGCAATGACGTAAGGTATTTATGGTTTCGAATACCGCTCCAGATATTTTTCATTGAATGGGTATGGTATTTTGGACTTTAAGTGGAGTGCCTTTTAGACGGTGTCTCTTTTCCAACAACGGAATGCTTACAGATTTCACTGATGGGCACAGAAGATAAAATCTGTGATAATCTGTGGCACCTGTGAGACCACGTTTATTGTGAATTCCCCATTCACCAAATTGCCTTAATTTCGGCGAAAATTTTCTCTGACTATGGCTGAAGCAATACTGATGCCCCGCTTAAGCGATACAATGACTGAAGGAGTGATCGCAGCATGGCACAAAAAAGTCGGCGACTCTGTGAAAAAGGGCGAACTACTGGCAGAAATCGAAACGGATAAGGCTACAATGGAACTGGAAAGTTATAAAGATGGAACCTTGCTACATATTGGCACAGATAAAGGTGGCAAATTGCAGGTAAATGATCTGCTTGCCGTCATCGGACAACCAGGTGAAGATATTTCCGGAATATTAAAGGGAAAGGGTGGAAGCGATAAGACACAAGGTGCAACTGGCAAGGGACAAGGCACAAGCGACAAGGTTCAGCCTGCGAAGAAAGGGGAACCGCCAACAAAGCAGGCTACTGCCGGGAAAGCGCAGGAAACAAACAAAGAGCAAGTGACCGGCAACCAGCAACCAGCAACAAACAAGATCGACATTTCAAAAATGGAAGAAGTGGTGTTAATGCCCCGCTTGAGCGATACCATGACAGAGGGAGTAATTGCAAGCTGGCAAAAAAATGTCGGCGACGCAGTTAAAAAAGGAGACATACTCGCCGAGATAGAAACCGACAAAGCAACAATGGAATTGGAAAGTTATAAGACAGGTACATTATTATATATAGGCGCAAAGCAGGGCGAGAAGATTGCGGTGAACGAGCTGCTTTGCATTATTGGTGAAAAGGGTAAGGTAGATGTTGATGCCATTGTAAACGCTGCAAAGGGAGGCGCTGTGCAAGGCGCAAGGGACGGGGCACAAACAACAAGTGACAAGCAACAAGTCCAAAGGGACTCCCCCGCCGTGACAAGCAACCAGCAGCAGGTGAGTACCAACGGGCAGGTAAGCGTGTCTTCAAATGGAAGAATAAAAGCATCACCACTTGCGAAAAAATTGGCAGCTGAGAAAGGAATTGATCTTCGCAATGTACATGGTACCGGCGATGGCGGAAGGATTACAAAAGAAGATATTGATAACTATAAGGAGTCAACAGTTCAAAGTCAGGAGTCCGGAGTTAAGGGGGGAGAACCTTCTAAGTACATTCCATCAGCTCCTGTTGGTGAAGAAAGTTTTGAAGAGATCCCTGTTTCACAAATGCGGAAAACAATTGCAAAGCGCTTAGCCGATAGCAAATTCACCTCGCCTCATTTTTATCTCACTATGTCAATTGACATGGATAAGGCGGTTGAAAGTCGTGCAAAACTGAATGAAACAAGTCCTGTAAAAATCTCTTTCAATGATATTGTGTTAAAGGCCTGCGCAGTTGCATTGAGACAACATCCAGCGGTGAACAGCAGTTGGCTTGGTGACACAATTCGTCGGAATCATCACATACATATTGGAGTGGCAGTAGCGGTAGAAGAGGGCCTGCTTGTTCCCGTTGTAAGATTTGCCGATACAAAATCACTTTCACAAATAGCAACAGAAGTAAAAGAATCTGCACAAAAAGCAAAAAATAAGAAATTGCAGCCAAAGGACTGGGAGGGAAATACTTTCACCATTTCCAATCTTGGCATGTTTGGTATCGAAGAATTTACTGCTATCATTAATCCTCCCGACTCATGTATACTCGCTGTAGGTGGGATCGCACAAATGCCCGTAGTGAAAGATGGACAAATAAGGATCGGCAACGTAATGAAGGTAACAATGAGTTGCGATCATCGAGTCGTTGACGGAGCAACCGGGTCCGCCTTTTTACAAACACTGAAAGCGCTATTGGAAGAACCTTTGAGAATGCTCGTGTAGGGATGGTGAATGGTGAGTAGTGAGTGGCGAGTAGGCTTAAACTAATGACCTAAATGACTCCTGACTCAATGACATCTAATTACTAATCGGCACCCTCAATTCACGACTCACGTTTACGCTCTTTCGACAACTTTATTTTCTACCGAAGGCACTACAAGATGGTGTCCTTTTCTTAGTGCCAGGTAAGCAATATAGACTCCTGCTAAGATCAGGATGGCTCCAAGGAAAAAAGAGGAGCCCGGAAAGTAAAATGGGGCAACCGGTTCCGTAAAATATCTAAACAGGTTTGTCATCAAAGCAGGACCAATGATGGTAGTCAGATTCATGAGACTTGTCAATGCTCCCTGTAATTCACCCTGCTCATTTTTTGGTACGTTGGCCGACATGATCGATTGCAATGAAGGACCTGCAATCCCTCCCAAACAGTAAGGAACTAAGAATACAAACATCATCCAACCTTTCGTAGCGAACGCGAATAAGAATAGTCCTATCGCATAGAAAACAAGGCCTAAATAAACACTTCTCTCATTGCCTATTTTTGGATTAACGATCCGGGTTAAAACCGCCTGCACCAGCGCTACAAGTAATCCCACAACTGCAAGGGAAACGCCTACCATTTTTTCATTCCAGTGAAACCGATACATGGTAAAATAATTCCAGTTTCCCTGCACAGCCTGCGCAGCAAGATAGACCAGGAACAATGATAACATCAAACCACCAAGAGCAGGATATTTCTTTAGCTGCAGCAAGGATCCCAGAGGATTTGCTCTCTTCCACTCAAATTCACGGCGATGTTCTTTATCTAACGACTCAGGCAAAATAAAATAGCCGTATAGGAAATTCAAAAGACATAGAATGGCCGCAGCATAGAACGGTGCCCTGATGCCAAGACCGCTTAACAAACCTCCGATAGCCGGTCCGATAATAAAACCCAAGCCAAAAGCTGCACCGATCATTCCAAAATTTTTTGCCCTGGTTTCATTAGTGCTTATATCTGCAATATAAGCGGAGGCAGTTGTGAAACTTGCTCCCGTGATCCCTGCAATGATCCGTCCTACAAACAACCATCCATAAGAAGGAGCCAGGGCCAAAAACAAATAATCAATTCCAAAACCAAGCAATGAAAATAAAAGAACAGGTCTGCGTCCATACTTGTCGCTGAGATTCCCCAGGATGGGGGCACAAACAAATTGCATAATAGCATAAGCGGACAATAACCATCCACCGTAGGAGCTGGCTTCGTTCACTGGTATTTTTTTCATACCAGCGATCAATGTGGGCATTACAGGGATGATAAGACCCCAACCAATGACGTCAACAAACACGGTGACCAGGATAAATCCCAATGCAGCCTGTCTCGAATTTTTCATGTTTGAAAATTAAGGCTTTTAGGCGAATGCCCTCGTAAATGTTCGAATATCTGATCACAAATTTTACCTATTCTGATTTATTCGTGCTTTTTAAATGAGAGAAAACTTTCATAATAGATGAATTGTTATTTATTTTAACCTTGTATTTAAACAACCCTATGCAAGACAAAGATTTCGATAACG
>DASYSW010000337.1:0-5941 GCA_036002905.1 Chitinophagaceae bacterium | reverse complement strand
GCAAAGGATAGAGACTTCAGGATAGAATTAAAAAATATGGAAGTACACAACCACCCACATCGCTCGACACATAAAAAGAAATGGACGGAAACCCTATTGGAGTTCCTGATGTTGTTTTTGGCGGTGTTTCTTGGCTTCATTGCTGAAAATGTGCGAGAACATTCAGTGGAGCACAAAAGGGAAAAACAGTTTGCTGGTCAGCTATTGAGCGACCTGCGAAAAGATTCTGTTTTTTTTAGAAAGCGAAAAGAAGCATTTGACACGATATTTGCCAAAAGCTGGATGAGGGAATTATTCGCCCAACAACAGCACCCCTCTGATCTGGAAGTAATCCGCCAGTTTCTGAAAGGCTTCTGGAGTTTTGATGTAAGCCTCACCAATACCACCTTTACGCAAATGAAAACCTCAGGATCGCTACGCTTTATCAGGAATACATCACTTACAGGCGAATTACAAAGGTATTACGATGTGCTTTCCGAAAGAGTAATTACCCAGTCCGCTATATCGAGAAGCTTTTTTGACGATTACGTGATGTCCTGGTATGTTAAGCACGTAAGGACACAGGACCTTGATGACTTAGGCGACTCCATACTCAATCATAAGACGGCGATCATTGCGAGAACGGACGAAACGGACCAGGAGATATTGAACATTACGAACACCTATCGCCTTTTGACGCTGAGTGTTCATGACAGGATATACAAGCCTGCGACAAAACAAGCGGACACATTGATCTCAATGCTAAAAAAGGAGTATCATTTGAAATGACTGAGGAACAAAGCAAGAAGTCAGAAGATAGAATACAGAATTCAGACAAGAAGGAAAATGAACGACACTTTCCTGAAGATAGCCATTCACCAAAACCTGCAACTCCAGATATGGAAACACATGCTCAACACCTGCACAAAGCTCCTGGAAAAAAATGGAAGCATTATTTGTTTGAATTCTTTATGCTGTTCCTCGCGGTGTTTTGTGGTTTCCTGGCTGAAAACATAAGGGAACACAAAGTTGAACGTAACAGGGAAAAGCAATATATCCAGTCATTGATCGAAGATTTGAAAGCAGACACCACTTCCTTAAATAGCTATATAGCAAATCAACGAACAGCACTGGGGGCTTACGATTCTGTAATTTTTTTACTGGATCGCCAGGCCAAAACGAGCGAAGAGCAAAAACAGTTGTATTACCTGGTCAGGAAAGGTCTCCGGTTCAATGATTACCCTCAGCTAAACGACAACACCTATGAACAAATGAAAAGCTCCGGTAACTTACGCTTATTGCATAAGCAATATATTGTAGACAGCATTTTTCATTATTATTTTAAATTGAAAGAAATAGGACTTACCACCAGTCAGCTATTGTTGCGACAACAATCTCTTATCGAAATAGAAGGAGAATTGTTCAGCGGTTCAGTTTTTCAAAATATGATCAATAAAAATACATTCCAACTCGGCGAACCCGAGGGTAACAGTCAACTGATCACCGACGATAAAAAGACCATCAACAAATGCATGGTTGCTATTCACTACCTGTTTTCCGTGACACTTTATTCCCTGAATGCTATCCAAAACCAGATCAATGAGGCGAACCAGCTAGTACTTTTTCTAAAAAAAGAATACCATCTCGATTGAGTGAAGAAAAAAAGAATATAGAACAGAATAAAGAATTCGACAGGGAGGGTCATAAACACTTTCCTGAAGATAATAAATCACCAAAACCTGCAATTCCAGATATGGAAACCCACGCTCACCATTTGCACAAGGCTCAGTCTTGAGGCCAGGCGAAGGAACTTGCATTTAGTATTGACAAGAGACTATCCTGAAGCTTTAAGAATCGCAAGAGAACTAATAGGGTTATTAAAAAAAGAATATCGTCTTGAATAGCATGAACAAGGTACAAGGATCAAGGCTCAAGCACCCAGGGATACAACATAGAAGGCAATTTGGATGGCGATAAAGATCAAAAAAAGATACAAAATGAATACATCAAGAGATAGAATAATCAAGCTGCTCATTTATTTCATAATCGTTTTTATCGCGACATTTCTTTACAGTTATTTTAAAAAGAATTAAAATTGAACCTCAAACTCGGCTTATGAGATCTTACTTTTTTTTAGCCCTTGCTTTTACCTCATCTTTAATTTTCGCGCAAACAAACCCTAACAAAAACGCAGTTATTGCTTCGGTAGAAAAACACCAGCAGGAATTGATCAATCTCAGCGATTCAGTCTGGCAGTATGCTGAAACAGCATTGAAGGAATACAAATCCGCCAGGGCACTTTCTGATTATGCAGCAAAGCAGGGATTTCGTGTGACGACAAACGTGGACGGAATGCCGACAGCTTTCATAGCAGAGTATGGCTCCGGGAAACCCATAATCGGAATCCTTGGTGAATTTGATGCATTACCGGGGCTTTCACAAAAGGCACAACCCACAAGAGAAGCGTTGAAAGATGAGGCACCGGGTCATGGTTGCGGACACAATATGTTTGGCGCAGCCAGTCTTGGAGCCGCGACAGCGATCAAAGAATTGATCGCAGCAGGAAAGTTGAAAGGCACGGTTCGTTTTTATGGTACGCCGGCCGAAGAGAATGTCGGTGGGAAAATATACATGGCGAGAGACGGCTTCTTCGATGACCTTGACATTTGTTTGGACTGGCATCCTGACTCCGAGATAAAGGCAAACATGCAAAGCTCTCAATCAATGGTAAGCTTACTGGTCGAATTTAAAGGTGTGAGTGCACACGCTGCCTTCGATCCATGGAATGGAAGAAGCGCACTGGATGCTGCCGAGTTTTTTACGCACGGCGTAAATTATTACAGGGAGCATGTGAAGCCGAGTGTGCGTATGCACTATGTTTTTAAAAAAGGAGGAGACGTACCCAATGTTGTTCCTGCCGAGGCCAGTGTTTGGATATGGCTGCGTGATTCAAAAAGAAGTGGCGTAGCCGTATTGCAAAAAAGAATAGACGAAATCGCCAAAGGTGCGGCGATGATGGCGGGTGTTGAATCAAATATAAAACTACTCAGTGGCAGCTATGACCTGTTGATCAATGAGGCAGGAGCAAAAGCATTGCAGGCAAATTTAGAAACCCTGGGACCGATAAAATATACATCCGAAGAAATTGATTTTGCCAATCGTATCATGAAGGAATATGGGAACGGTATGGAGGCTAAAGGACTAAAAGGCGATATAACTCCACTCGAAGCAACAAAACCTGATCCTGAAGGTGGGTCAACAGACGTGGGTGATGTAAGTTACATTGTTCCCGAAATTTCTTTGTTGGCAACCACCGCACCTTATAAAGCGCCCTGGCATTCATGGGTAGTAGTGGCGTGCGGTGGAATGGGCATTGGTCATAAAGGAATGCTGTTTGCAACAAAAGCATTGGCCATGACAATGGTTGACCTTTTCGAAAACGAACAATTGCGTCAAAAGATCCACAAAGAATTCGAGGCAAGAAAGGATAACGAAGTATGGAAAGCGATGTTGCCTGAGGGTCCGCCCCCAGTTGAGAAATGAAACAATCATATCTTTTATCAGGCCACGATTTAAATCGTGGCCTGAATTTTTGGACATGATCAGGTCGATATTTTATGATGACCGCCTTTCCAATAGCTTCTTTATGTTATACCCATCCCCTCCGGGTCTTTTGTTAAGCCAATTCCATTTCGGTGGGCACTTCGATCTTTTTCTCTTTTTTAAGAGGTTGTCTTTTCCAGTAGGTCAAACTTCGCCACAACCATTCAAGAGGACCAAAGCGATAGTATCGCAACCAGAGATGACTCCATACTATTTGGAGGATCCACACAACTGCTACTACATAATATAATTGGTAGAGTTCAAGTTTACCAAAATATCCGAAACCGATCCCGTAAAAGAAAACACCGCATAAAAATGATTGCATTAAATAGTTTGTAAACGCCATTTGTCCCACCGGGCGCATCAGTTTAAATAGCCATTTAAACCACCCGGATTTATATAACAACATGATCAGCCCGAATATTCCAATTGAGTGAATGAAACGTTGCAACTCATAGAACTGAAATTTTTTTGTCTTCGTGATCTCGAACCAGTTGAAATTATGATTCACATCATTTATCACAAATAAATAAGAAACCGGCAGGCCGATCCCGAGGCCTAACACGGCCATCCAGGCATAAACGTTTGTTTTCGCTTGCCCCTGGAGTATGCCCAATTTAAAAAAGGCCATCCCCATGAACATAAACAGCAACACATCCCAGATAAGGAAATAGAACATGCCTTTGGTCTCACCCTGGGCGGCCATTTCACTTCTCGCGTGATAAAAATCTGCATACCCTCCCCTGGCCACACTTATCTCTTTTTCCACCAACTTTTGCTTTGCTTGTCTTGTTGATTTTTCTTTGATCGCATTCATTGCATCAAACTCTTCTTTTTGCCTGTCGGTCAGCTTTACTTTTGTTGTATCGAGAGCAGCTATTTTTTCGCCCTTGAAAATAACTTCTTTTTGCTGGTACAGATCAATATTTTCACGAGCCGTCATTAGCAGCAACGCAATTCCTGAAGCAATAAGCAGATACTTTGGCTTCAATCTGCGGAACGGAAAAAGGAATAAACCACAAATCGCATAGCAAAACAGGATATCCCAAAACCAAAGGAGGACATACGCATTAAAAAGACCAAAGAGCAGCAGCCACAATTGTCTCCTGAAAAAATATTCGACAGGGAAAAGTCCAGTCATTCTTTTTTCCAATCGCGTTATAAAAATGATGGTTCCAGCCCCAAACAACATCGAGAAAATAGCCCTTTGGCTTCCCTCAAAAACGCCAGGTCCAAATACATACCAAAGAAAATAATTCAGATCACTTTGTTTGTTGACTGAATAATCAAAAATTGCAGAATGCGGCAATCCAAAGGCTGGGATATTCATCAAAAGGATCCCAAGCACTGCGATACCGCGAATGCTGTCGAGTATAACGATCCGCTCAGACTGGTTGACAGGCGCAGCAAGACTTGTGCTGCCATTGGTTGATGGCATACTGTTTTGGTGATAAGATAAATTTAAGACTTTGTTGGCCTTGAACGAAATAGATGATCAGTTGGCGAGCTGCTTCATCAACACATCAACAAGCATATAGATCCTTGCCTTTTTTATCAGACCGTCTTCCAGGTCATAACAGACGCTTACGGGTATGCTTACTTCTTTGTTAGTCGGTGGTATCCCTGCAAACTCACCGATATGTTTACCCTTTACGTTTGCCTCAAGCAAGGCATGATCTTCCGTGATGATCGTGTTGATAATTTCTGCCTTCGCGTCAAAGGCAACATGATAGACGTAATGAAGCATTTGCCCCACCGCCTCACGCCCCACGGTCTTCTCCCCGGTATTCATAGACGTATAGACCACGTCTTCTGCCACATATTGCACATCATGGGTTGCAAAGAATGCTTCTATATTTCTCTTCGTTTCGGCGAGCGAAACTCTTCCGACGATTGCTTCTTCCATAAAAAAAGTTTTAAATGTTTAGGAATATGTACCGGGCAAAGAAATATTCAGGGGGGAGATTAGCAGGTGGTTAGCAAATAAGAGATTAATACAATTTATGAAGAGAATTTGAAAAAACAACAGTTAGTAGTTAATTAATTTTTGGATGGTTTCATCCAATCTTGATTTAGCGAGAAAATTATTTTCCAGTTCGATCGAAAATGGAACAGGTGTGTCAAGAGAGGCACAACGCATGACCGGCGCATCCAGGATCTCAAAGCAATGTTCAGCGATCCACGCTGCAAGCTCTCCGCCAATACCCCCGGTCAACGTGTCCTCGTGAAGGATCAGCACCCTTCCTGTTCGTTGCACCGCTTCGCGAACAGAAAAATAATCCAGAGGCAGTAAGGTTCTAAGATCGAGAATGTCGATTGAAATTTCCGTATGCTCAGCAGCATAATCTTCCGCCCAATG
>DASYSW010000336.1:0-4084 GCA_036002905.1 Chitinophagaceae bacterium | reverse complement strand
CTGAATTTAAAAATCCAATAAAGCGGCAATAATCTCCAATCTTCAGAATATAGTCTCCCTTTTTATATGTCCTCACTGATATGTACTTAAAACACTCTTCCAGGTCCTTGTCGGGGATCTGGATCCTTTTCGTTATATAATCCGTGACTTGATCGTACATAACAGAAAGCTGCCGTCTAAAATAACAAAAGACAGGCTATTTAGGTTTTCCGGTTTCCTGTCCCGGAAGAACGTAAAAAAGCCCAAACTGCGTACTATACTGGTCGGATAAAACGTTATGAATAATGGCTTCAGGCCCATAAGGTTCGAGGCCATATCATCCAATATCCATGAGTATCTCGATCAATTCAATTTTGGAGGCAAACCGCCCGCTACTTCGGATGCGTGAGGCCGAGGTTCACTTCGAGATCGACCTGCAGGGTAAGCGCATTCTTAATAAGAAAACATCCCGCTTCTACAAAAAGCGAGTCCTGGGTAGAACGGAAATCATTGACATCGTAGTGACATCGGTTGTGGTCATTGAAAAAATGTCAAAACTGAAACGGTGCACCTGGACAATAACGGAATTGTGTGAACTCCTTTACAGTGGCATCGGGTACTACGAGAATTATTTTAAACTCGATATTGGTGAATTATTAAATGATGACGTAACGGGCCAGATAGGATTCAAAAAAGATTTGAACGAAAAAACGTCCCCAGCATTTAAGTTTAAGACAATTGACGGACACTACGTACGCTCCGAGGATGAACAAACCATAGATAATTTTCTATTCAGAAATGGTGTTATCCATGCCTACGAAAAGAGATTGCCCGGGGATAAATCCGTCTATTGCGATTTCTATATTCCTCCTCAGAACGAGAATCAAGCCATCTACATCGAATATTGGGGAACGGAAAATGACGAAGCGTGTCCGGAGACCATGAAGACAAAACTTGAGATATACAAACGTGAACAACTTCAACTAATCGAGATCACCAAAAACAACCTAAACAACCTGAAAGCTTATCTAACCGAAAAATTGCGGTTATTTCACATACTACTTGAATGAAGTCATTATCCAGTTCCTCGCTCCCCGTCCCTTCCAATCATCTATACCGGTTTCTGAATTTTCGCAATTGAAAAAAAAGATTTTCGGGAAAACTCGTAAAGACCATTAAGTAGGCTTCTTTAATCGCGCTTTTTCATATACACCCGGCCCAGGCCAAACATCGCTCCGAGTTTGTGCAAATCCTATCGTTGGTGGCCACCATACCCGTTTTACCCCGTGCATTTTCAAAAATATTTTTGAAATGAAATTATTTGTAAACACCAAATCAAACTACAATGAAAACCATTTCACTCCTGGCAATTATCCGGATCACAACCCGGCATTTCGCTGCCATTGCCCTTATGCCATTGCTTATAAGCCTGGCGACCGGCTGCAAGAAGAATGTCGTCGATCAGCGCACGCATTATTTTACTTCCGGGGAGCAATATGGAGGTGGTATTATCTTTTATGTCGATAGCACCCAACTACATGGACTGATTGCAGCCACTGTTGATCAAAGTACCGATGCTCCGTGGTGGAACGGAACCTTTGTTGCGACCAATGCTACCAGCATTACGGATGGTCTCGCCAACACGCAAAAGATCGTTGCTGCGCAGCACTTTGGACAATACGCCGCCAGCATTGCGACGATTATGCACGAGGTGGATTCACTGAATGGTTCCTGCCTTCGAAAGACCAACTAGATAAATTATATGGTAATAAAATATTCGTGGGAGGGTTTACTAATGCAATGTACTGGTCGTCGACGGAATATGACGCGGGCGAAGCGTGGATACAGGATTTTAGCGATGGTCAACAATACATCGACAACACAAGCGACGGCGCACAGGTACACACAAGAGCTATTCGACGATTTTAATGAGCGCTTGGGTCCTTATCCAGAATTAATAATGCCACGAAGACAGTGCTTTGGTCGCAAGCATTTTTTGGGAGGATGCACTAAGAGGGGATCGTTACTGGCCTCATTTATCGAAAGAACAATTTTCTAACTAAGCTGCTGATGCTAATTTATGCGATTGCATGTTTACATCCCTCGCCTCGAGTCCCGGTGATGACAACATCTGCTCTGCTTTTTCTTCTGAAAAACAAAGTACTTCAACAAGGTAGAAAAGCTCCTCATTGTGGGTCAAACGCTCATTCCGAGCCAGTTTGCCCAGAATTTTTTTCACGGTAAGATTATTACTTCTCATGACGTACAGGATTTAGAATCTTGAAATTCGATTTATTCTTTTTTAATTAGCGCAACAACTTATCAACACAGGTTAATAACCTTGTCGCTATACGGACCCGTGGGAAAAGCAGGGCAGTAATTGGTTGGTCGTGGCCTTACTTGCAATTGACGCCATTTGGGGAATTACCATATTCGCAAAAGGAAAGGCAGCCTGGAGCCCAATTATCAGAAAGGATTTGTTACGGAGGCACGAGGACACGAAGTTTCACTAAGACTTTGCTTTCCTTTGTGCCTTTGCGCCTTTTGTGGCAACTCTCCCTGATGCTGCTTCGATTTCGGATGGTGTGTTTGTAAAAACTGAAAAAGTCGTCAACTGGGAAGACAACGACGGCGTAAAATTTTGGAAATTCAGACTTAATCGTTCCGGTAATTGCATGCGAATGAAGAGGATGTTATATCGCTACCCTTTCTTTATTGCGGCGTCTATTTTATTTCCATTCGAAGCCGCTAAAATTTCCAGGAGCGAATGGGGCGGCGACTTCTGGACTCATTCGGCCGTTGTTCATGAATTGTCCTTTCATCTCCTTCATCCGAAGAACCCAATAATCAAATCCGATATTCCTCATGCATTTTACTCGCCTTACTCACTGTTGGTCGCTTCGTTCGCTTCATTAACCCACATCAACACTATCCCCGCGTTAGAGATATTTGCTTATCTCAACCTGGCGTTCTTCCTGGTCTCATTTTACCTTTTTACCAAATCGATTTTTAAAGATCATCATCAACTGGTGGCGTGCACAGGCCTCGTATTGTTATTATTGTTCTGGGGAGCGGATCCTCCGGGGTGGAGCGGTTTCTATCATTTGATTGTCTTAAAGGATGTTTTACCATACCCTTCGACGTTTGCCATGTCGTTGTCATTTTTCGTCTTATCGATCCTGGCGGGAAGGCCGTCATTGAATTTTATGCAAAGTCTTTTCGTAATCATATTTAGCAGCATCATCTTTGTTTCACACCCAACAACCTTTATTTTTTTGTTTCTCTGCACGATCGCCCTGTATCGTTCGTTTTACTCTTTGTCGATTCAATTAACGTTAGCAAAGACGGCCGTTATAATGCTTCCTGCTTTGCTGCTTTGTTTGTTATGGCCCTATTTCAATATTATCGATCTTTTCACACGGGACAATGCGATCTTTCACCAGGAATCGAAAATATTATATCAAGATATCCCTGAAAAAGTTTGGCCGATTGCTGCGGCGTTGCCAGCATTGTTGTTTTTCAAAAAAGACCGCGTCTTTAATTTTCTTTCGTTATCCATAGGGGTTATGGTAGTTGTGTATGTGGCAGGTGATTTAACGGGTAAGTATGGATTGTCGAGACTGCTTTCTCCTATAATGATATACGGCAATCTTCTTACCAGTTATTTTCTTTTATACCTGTTTAAAACAAACGCAACTTTCTTCAAAGTGTACCTGCTTTCCTGCCTTGCAGGCTTAATTCTGTGTGTGTACCTTAACCGAGCGTCATTGACAAAGACGCTAGATATGTCAAAGCCAATACAAACGCATTATTACTCGAAGTATGCATTCTTGCAAAACATCGTAAACAGATATGATCTTGTTCTATCTGACACCAATTCCAATCAATACATTCCAACATTTTCGGGCAAAGTAGTTGCATTCAAAAGCCCCTTGTATTGGATAAATGACATCAATGAAAGAAAGGCATCCGTAATTTCTTTTTTCAATCCTTCCACGTCGGACACACTAAGGCAGATAATCATTGACAAATACCATCCAGATTATGTACTGATAGACCAGACGTCCAAACGCAAAGATTCTACACTGCTGTTGTTAAAAAGGAA
>DASYSW010000335.1:0-4396 GCA_036002905.1 Chitinophagaceae bacterium | reverse complement strand
TGGTATCCGGGTACACTTATTATTTGTCTATTAACTTATGTTATTTGGGGGCTATTTACTTGAAAAAAGGAGAAAAGGAAACAGGACTCCAATGTCTGTATGCAGGACTACAATCAGGAAAAAAGGAAAATAATAAGGGCGGATCGGCCCAGGTTTATTATCAGTTAGCACAATACTACCTATCTCAAGAGAAGAAAGATTCAGCGCTTTACTATGTTAAAGAGTTTAATCAGCTCATTCAATCACTTGAAGCCGTTGCATTGTCCACTTTAAATCAGGGCACGGGCTATGAAAACTTATTCCTCGCTTACAAATTGAATAAACAATTTGACAGTGCATACAAATACCAGGGGCTTGCGCTTGTTACCAAGGACAGCTTATCAAATTTTAAAATTAAAAATTTAGCCGAGTTTCAAAATCTGTCTATTCAGGAGCAGCTTCGTTTGCAAAATATAGAAAGAGAAAAAGAGTTGTATCAAAACAAGATCAGGACCTATGGGTTGTTGGGAGGGTTGGCTGTTTTTCTATTAATTGCTTTCATACTTGTTCGAAATAATCGCCAAAAGCAAAAAGCAAATAAAGTTTTAAAAGCAACTATCTCCAATTTAAAATCTACCCAGGCACAGCTCATCCAATCAGAAAAGATGGCTTCTCTCGGGCAACTCACCACAGGCATCGCACATGAAATACAAAACCCTTTGAACTTCGTGAATAATTTTTCTGAAGTGAATAGAGAGCTAATTGATGAAATGAATAATGAAAATGATATTCATGAGATAAAAGCAATTGCAAATAATATAAAGCAAAACAGCGAAAAAATTTTGTTACATGGCAAACGTGCCGATGCGATTGTAAAAGGAATGCTGCAACATTCGCGAACGAGCACAGGACAAAAAGAACTTACAGACATCAATGCACTTTGTGATGAATATCTAAGATTAGCTTATCATGGCCTTCTGGCAAAAGACAAATCCTTCAATGCAAAATTTGAAACCAATTTTGATCATCGTATTGATAAAGTAAATATTGTATCGCAGGATATTGGCAGAGTGCTATTGAATCTTATAAACAATGCTTTTTATGCAGTAAATGAGAAATCTAAGCAGGAAGCATTGGGCTATGGACCACTGGTTGTTGTTAGGACAAAAAAAATAAATGATAAAGTTCAGATAAGTGTTGCTGATAATGGCAATGGTGTTCCGCAAAATATAGTTGATAAAATATTCCAACCGTTCTTTACAACCAAACCAACAGGACAAGGAACAGGGTTGGGATTATCGCTGGCTTACGATATTGTGAAAGCGCACGGAGGTAGGACAAACGTAAAAACAAAAGAAGGTGAAGGGAGTGAGTTCATTATTCAATTGCCTCTATGATTCAATCGATCAAAAGGACATTCATCGGCATTTTTTTACTTTCATTTGTGTTTCATGTTTGCCCCGGTCAAAGGAGGCAGGCGATTGACAGTTTGCACCGGCTGCTTGCGGAAGCGCTCGACGACACCAGTCGGATCAACGCAGAGATCCGGTTGTGCCTTTTGCATCGCCTTGGAAATACCGACTCTTCAATTTTGTACGGGCAGCGGGCTCTGGAGTCTGCAAACCGGGTCCATTATGTACCGGGTCAGATACAGGCCTTGTCTTTTATGTGTATTGTGACAGAACAACAGGGTAATTTGCCAGGATCACTGGAAATGGGATTTGGAGCGCTGCGACTTGCTGACGAAAATAACATGCACCGTTTAGCAGCACCCGCCCTTGACGGCATCGGCGAAACTTATATCATTTTGAAAGACTATTCCAGGGCATTGAGCTATCTAAGAATGCTTATCCCGCCGTCCAGGTTTAATGCCACTGACGAGGGTTTAGCCTACGGGTACTATGACATGGGGATTGCATTCCTGGGAATAAATCAACTGGATTCAGCAGAATATTACGAACAAAGGGCCATTGAAACTTTTGCCAAATATGACTACGTCGAGCCACTGATTTACCAGGTTCTCGGAGACATCAAGATTAAATCTGGAAACCTGCAGCAGGCATTGGAATATTACAAAAGAAGCCTGGAATTATCACTTCAAAAAAACGAACCACGTGCATCGACCTATGCATATAATAAAATTGCTACAGTGCTTGCTGGTTTAAATCAACCTGACTCAGCTATCTTTTATGCAAGGAAAGGTCTTGAGGAATCTCAGTTCATCGCACAGAAGAGAACGATCTTCGAGGCTGCGGCTTTGTTATCTGACTTGTATGAATCGAAAGATACGCGAGAGTCTCTCCGGTATCTCAAGATAGCAGACGCATACAAGGATAGTTTGTTCGGCGCAGGCAATATACAGGCCGTCCAGGTATTGATAGCTCAAAACGAAGAACATCAAAGAGAAATCGAGGCCTCACGTGCGAGGTATCGAAACAATTTGAAGCAATTTGCTCTACTGGCAGGGTTAGGAATATTCGTGCTGGTTGCTGTGATCCTTTATCGCAATAATCGCCAGAAAAGAAAAGCAAATAAAGTCTTAGCAAACACTCTTGACAGTTTAAGATCTACCCAGGCTCAACTCATCCAGTCAGAAAAAATGGCTTCCCTTGGTGAGCTCACGGCGGGCATTGCGCATGAGATACAGAACCCGTTAAACTTCGTAAACAATTTCTCGGAAGTGAATAAAGAGCTTATTGAGGAATTAAAAGGTGAAAAGTCAAAGGTGAAAAGTGAAAGAGATGATGAACTTGAAGCGCAGTTGCTGAATGACATCGGGCAAAATCTGGAAAAAATAAATCATCATGGCAAACGTGCAGATGCTATTGTAAAGGGAATGCTGCAACATTCAGGAACAAGCACGGGCCAAAAAGAACTGACAGATATAAATGCGTTGTGTGACGAATATTTGAGATTAGCTTATCATGGGCTTCGCGCGAAAGACAAATCCTTCAATGCAACCCTCCAAACAAATTTCGATAATTCCATGGCTAAAATAAATGTAGTTCCGCAGGATATCGGTCGCGTGATACTTAACCTGGTCAACAATGCATTTTATGCCGTGAATGAAAAGACAAAGCAGCCATCGGCCGCAGGCGGATATGCGCCACAAGTCATTGTTAGCACAAAGAAACTCAATGATAAGATGGAGATTAGTATTAAAGACAATGGAGATGGTATTCCATCAAAAATCGTCGAAAAGATATTTCAACCATTCTTTACAACCAAGCCAACAGGACAGGGAACGGGGCTGGGTTTGAGTTTAAGCTATGATATTATTAAAGCACATGGCGGAGAGATAAGAGTGGAAACAAAAGAAACGGATTATACAAGATTCATCATTACTTTACCAGTTTAAAAAAACAGCAGCTGTTTATGAAAATTTTAGTGGTCGATGACGAAAACGATGTAAAGGTTTTGTTTCAGCAACGGTTTCGCAAAGAAATAAGAGATGGCGAAATGGATTTTATGTTTGCATTTTCGGGTGAAGAAGCGTTAGACTATTTACGGAAGCATAACCACGAAGCCGTCCTGATTCTTTCGGATATCAATATGCCGGGTATGAGCGGGCTTGAATTGCTGCAACGGATCAAGGCTTCGTTTTATGACCCTTCGCCACATGTGATCATGGTGACCGCCTATGGCGACAAGGAAAATTACAATCATGCTATGAGCCATGGCGCCAACGAGTTTGTTACTAAGCCTGTTGATTTTATTTCATTGAAAGAGAAATTGAAAGTCCTGGTAAGATGAAAATATATTGTGGTGAAATGAAGTAAAGACGAAGGAAGTGGGTCGTAGTTCAATTGCCAACCAATATCGAATGAATCAATTAAATCCGGGAAATCGTGGTTCAGACATTTTAAATAGGTAAATTCAGAAATGAAACTGCCAGCTATGTCATTTCTTCCTTTAAGGGTAATTTTTTTTTGCTTGCTGCTTGTTGTTTCATTGTCTTCTTATGAACAGCTCAACTCCGGTAATCTCACTCAATACACTGAAAAGGATGGCCTGCCCGGTGTGCAGGTAAACAACATATTGGTAGACAAGCATGGATATGTATGGGTAGGAACGATCAACGGGCTGGCACGTTATGATGGCTACGAGTTTAAAAGATATTATTACAATCCCAATGACACGGCTACTGTTCACGGCCTGGTTGTGTTTCCCATGCTTGAAGATCGCCAGGGAAAAATTTGGATCGCCACTAACCAATCTTATTTAAATGTCTATGATCCTGTCTTAAAAAACTTCAGGCAATATGAATTTGCACATTTGATCAAACATACTGCTGACCTGGAGGTTGATATAGGTGCCATATGTGAAGATAATAGAGGCAGGATCTATTTTGGAGCAACTACATACTACGGCCAGCCAATTTCTTCCACGATATTATATAAAGATGAAAAGGATGATG
>DASYSW010000334.1:0-1821 GCA_036002905.1 Chitinophagaceae bacterium | reverse complement strand
AGGTAAAGGCAGGGATTTGTTCGCGCAGCCGTGCGAATGGCCGTAAAATCACATTCAAAAACCGGCAGGTTTGAAAAGGGCGTTTTCTGAAGAGCGATCATAGCCTCGTTGATGGACGCCGTTACGATATATGCCGGTATGCCTTTTTGTGAAGCTTCTCTCAACACTTCTTCAAAATTTTTTTCCCAGGCCGTAACGGGTGTTGAAAAATTTTCGCAGAACAATAGCAAGCAGGCCGGTTCAGATAAAACAGCTTCGGTTGAATCCTCTCCGGATTGAGTTTTCAGTGAAAACCCCTTGATCGGCGGATCTGCGTTCCCTTTCCTAATGAGCTTGTCCTTTCTGTCTTTAAATGTGTATGTATTTAGATCGGAAGGGAGCTCGGTGGCAGAAAATTCAAATTGCTTACCGCCTTTTTCATAGACAAACCTTATCGCGAAACTATCCTGGACGGACCCAGGCGGTGGTTTCATTTGCGCCGGAATATTGTTTGCCTTTTTGAACGGGAGACAATCCACCAGAGGCAGGTAATTCAATACATACCATTGCAACCCAAAACTGAAAATGGTAACCGCTGTCATTATCGCAAAATTTGTGTTCACTGAAAAATACGGCCGGATATTTCTCCTGTATCTAAAAAGAAAAATGATCATCACGGTCAGCGCAATATCTTTCAAAAAAGAAGTTTTTGGAGTAATGGGAATACAATCTCCAAAGCAACCACAATTGGTAAATTTGCCGGAATAAAATGCGTACCCCGTTAGGAAGGTGAAGAAAAGAATGAGCAGCAATAATAACCAGCTAAAAACCTTCATTCTCCAACCAAGCAACAAGGCTACGCCTGCAAGAATTTCAAAGGCAATCATAATCACCGAGAGCGACAGGGAATGATCATGAAGGAATTGGAAAAGGTTGATAAGGATATCCTTCATGAAAAACGAGCCGTACTCCAGGCCACTGTTCCATATTTCAAAAAACTCTTTCATCTTATAACTCAGGCCCAAAGGATCATTTGCCTTTACTAAACCTGAGAAAATAAAGAGAACTCCGACTATTATACGTACTATGGTAATGGCTAATTTCAATTTTTTATTACAGGTTACCTTTAATACCAAAAATAACAACAAACGGGAAATGTTCACACTAAACTGTAATGGCCGCTTACTAATAATTGACAAACCACTTGTGATGGGAATTATTAACGCCACCCCTGATTCTTTTTATCAAGGCAGTCGATTCTCCGGAGCTGGTGAAATTTTAGCCCAGGCCGAAAAAATGATCAGCGAGGGCGCGGACATACTTGATATAGGTGGCCAAAGTACCAGGCCGGGAAGTGAGCAGCTTTCGGAAGAGACGGAACTCGACCGCATTGTTGAAAGCATTGAAACGATCCATCAAAAGTTTCCCGAAATCCCCATCTCAGTTGACACATATTATTCCTCTGTTGCAAAAAAAAGTGTAGAGGCAGGAGCAAGCATGGTGAACGATGTCAGCAGCGGCACGATGGATAAAGACATGTTGCCGGCTATAGCTGCATTGCAAGTCCCCTATGTTGCGATGCACATGAAAGGTACTCCTCAAACAATGCAACAACTGGCAAGTTATGAAAACGTCACCCGTGAAGTCCTTGACTTTTTCATCCGGAAAAAAAATGAATGCAAAATTGCCGGCATCACTGACGTGATCGTTGATCCTGGTTTCGGATTTGCAAAGACCATCGCTCATAATTTTCAATTGCTCAAAGACCTCTCCGTCTTTAAGATGCTCGATGCCCCTCTACTGGTCGGTCTTTCCCGAAAATCATCTGTATATAAACCACTC
>DASYSW010000333.1:0-9563 GCA_036002905.1 Chitinophagaceae bacterium | reverse complement strand
GTTATTGTACCCGTTCCCGTATTTTCTTCAAGGAAAATAGAAACGCCTGGTAGTGGTTCACGGGTTTTATCATCGCGAACATATCCTGCTATTGTTGCATTGCCCGTTTTTGTCTCAATGCCCTTGACTCCTATCTCATACAATTTATTTTCCATCGAGGCAGATACAGCTCTAGCATCATTTGCCAAATCGATACCTGCAATGTTATTACCGATCGTATCAGTTTTACTTTTTGTTTTGTCAAAAAAACCAACAGGGAGCTCGGGAGTGATCGTTTTATCTTTGATCAGGAATACATTCTTACGCTGATCTATACTAAAATGAAAACTGGTATTGACAAAGGCAAGTTCAAGAACTTTTCGAAGGGGTTGTTGTTTTACCGAGAAGTCTATTTTCAGGCTATCAAACTGGTTACTGATATAGTAAAAGTGAAACCCGGTTTGCACTTCGAGTTCGCGGACAAACTGTTCAATCTTCATTTCGCTAAAATCCCCCGTTACCAATGTGTCACTCTTTTCCTGCGCGGACAAGCCCGTGCAAAAAAGAAAAGATAAAAAAGTCAATATACAATAGACGTAGCGCATTTTAGTTTGTTACCTGGTCATAATATCTGACAGCCATTATCATTGCTCTTTCTGGTTCTTTTTTAAATTTTATATCGTTCGTCCTTAAATATTGCTGTACTTCCTTCTTTTTATTTTTCAGGACAGCAAGCAAGGAAGACTTGTTTTTAATAGTACGGTAGACCCCATCCTTTTTTATATAATAAACATTCTGTGAGATCACCACCTTACTGATCTGAATATTTGAATATTTTTCCAGGATCTTTTTTTCCCTTTTAGCAAACAAGCCTGTTTTCCCACTATAGAGCTGATCGTAAAATCCGGTTTTGATCTGGTCGGAAGAATCGCGGCCGAGGCGCACGAAAAGATGGCCAAGGAGAAAAAACTGTTGTACCCTGTCAGCTGGCAGATTTATTTTATAGACCTTTTGAAAATCCTGGATGATGAGCTGGTCCTTAACGATATCATAGAGCATCGGCACATCACGAAAGATCATACCATCAAGGTTTATATTGCCATTGATAAAGTTGGCTGAAAGGAAGAAAGGATCCCCTTCCTGCAGGGTGTAGGCATATTCGATGTATTCACTGCCATTGTAAAGAGGAGATTCTTCACCCAGGTTTTGGTAGTATGCACTGATTGCATGTAAGGCATTTTCACGAAGAGCAGTGTCATTGGCATTCTGGGCCGTTGCATGTTCTGAAAGAATGCAAACAAGCAGAATATAGAAGAATCGTTTTGGCATCGTATATTACCGGGCTTGTATCTTCAAACAGGTCAGAAAAAATTTAAATTTAACGAAATAATCCTTGTGCCAGTCCTAAAATCGCTCGTTAATTTTTAAACGTGGCCCACCGAAAAGGTATGCAAGTGCTAAAGGTTTTTCAGCCGCTTTAGCAAATCATCGACAAATGTTTCCTTCCTGTATGAATATTTCAAATTTCCGTTTTTATCATAGAGGGCGGTAAAGGGCATTGTCACCAGTCCATAGTAATTTCTCACATAAAAGGTCGTACCCTCTGTTCCCACGACGATGTTAGTGTGCCTTTGAATATTATTTTGTTTTTCAAATGCAACTACCTCTTCAATGGGTTTAAAGGTCACCATTATAATTTCCGCACTCTTAAAGGCATCTATTTTCTGGAAAAGTTCTTTCATAAGTTTTTGACAATGGTCGCAGTCAGGATCAAAATAAATGAGAATAACGGGCTTCGTTTTTGGCAATTCAGCGGCACTGAAAATTGTCTTATCCGAGCGAAACATTTTGAAAGGCGGCAGGCTTTGTGAATATGCAGCCAGTGAAAACATTGCAATCGCTAAAAAACAAATCAACCCGCGCGTTAAAAAAGCTCTTGTTATTTTCATGAATCAATAATTAAAATCCATTTTCATTTTCTACTTGTATTTCTTAATACAACAAATGGTGCAAAGTTTTTCCAGTTGTTAACAGATTTCATCCCGGGAGCACCGAGCGAAAAATTTCCGAGAACGAGATCGAGCCTGCCATCTCCGTCGATGTCACCTGCATCCATTGTCAGCCATCGCCCCGATTTTGCCTCGGGAAAACTATATGGTTGAAAATTAAAATCTAACCCGGCATTTGTGGAATTTCCTTTGTTTTCCAAATAGACAAAGCCTTCTTCCGGCTGATGCTCATAGTCAGCAAAAAAAGAGATAGTTGCAATGTCCAGGTCCCCGTCTCCGTCAAAGTCCCTTGCAATGGCCTTATAACAACCATTGATCGGGAAAAAATATTTTTGTTGAAACTGGTTTGCTCCATTATTTAAAAAGATATACACTCCATGATAGGGCTTCAGGATCGGTGAAAAATCAGCATTATCTCCACAGGTATAAATGATATCAGGATAGCCGTCCTTGTTGAAATCCGCAAATTCAAAATAAGAAGATCCATATGACGACGGAAATCTTAGAATCTCCCTGGTTTCAAAATTGCCACTTCCCTTATTGGTAAAAAGAAAGACCCCTTCTTCACCCTGGGCAAATAAAACCCAAATATCCGGAGCACCGTCATGGTTATAATCGTTGATATATGCTTTGATCGCTCCAGGGGAAGCCCTCAAAACATGTCTTGTAAATTTATTGTCCCCGGTGTTTTCCATCCAGGACAATGCACCCGTTAAATTCCCGAATTCACAGACCAGGTAATCTTGTTTACCATCATTGTTCAGATCAACAGGACTAATTTGAACCGGTCTGCGCAGGCCCGCAAACAATGGAGTACTGTCTATTTTTACTTTTCCGTGTTCATTTGTGATGAATTGCGCTTTGCCAAATTTTCCGTTGTTAGGATTTAAAACACCAATGTCGCAGGCTAGCATTTTCCCTTGCATAAAATCTATATCCACCACCGGTCCATAAAAAAGTGAATCCCTTATTTCCAATTGCGTGTTGAGAAAATAAACTCTGTGCCTGAGTGCATCGCTTATGATCAAAGGATGTAAAGAGTCGCCATTTATTTTTATAAAAGAAGTTGTTGGGTTAGCGTAACTGAAACGCGGAATCTCGACAGAAAAAAAAGGAAGCGTCGATTGGATGCTTTCTTTTCGATCCTGTTTTGACAGGCTATCGGGTGAAGTAGCTGCATAATAGTCAATGATATTCTGCCACTGATCTAAATTGAGGAGGGGTTGCTTTGGGTAGAAATTTGAATCGAGGTCAAAGTCATGCCTGAAAGAAGGATAGACTTTGGACCCGTATTGAAAAATGCCAAGCCTCGGCCCCATGTTTGGCAGCACTCCATTTTCCCAGGTTTTTGAATCGAGCAATGATGGATCGGGAAGCATATGGCAGGACTGGCAATATTGAATGGCCAACGTCTCGCCCTTTCCGATACTTGAGAGTGAGGCGGTCTTATGAGTGCTGTTTCTCCGGTAGTTCTTGCACGACGACAAAAATCCAATTGAAAAAAAAAACTAGTGAGAAGAAATAGCAGCTGAATTTTATGGTGATTGTTTTGGAGATAGCCAGGAAATTTACTGCAAATTGATAAGACGAGTTTTTCCTTTGGAATCCTGCACTTCTACTGACGAAACGTTTTTATCTATGCTAAGAAAGCGGCTTGATTGAGAAAGAAAAGAGTTCCCGTAATACAATTCTTCCCTTCTCTTTTTTCCGCTTGTAAGTGTAATAAAAACCGTCCTGTCTGTTTGCTGGAGTGGAATTACCCTTTGAGTCGTATGGTTGCGTTTGAATAATTTCAATGGGCCCCTGTTCTGTGACGCTGCCAGCAAATAGTCCTGGCCTGCCCCCTTTAGTTCTATCAGGGCCTTGCCATCCCCGGGAATAAATACCCCGCTTTGCAATATGGTTTGCGATTTAAAATCTCCTTTGCCATCGCCCAGGAGCACCAGCCCATTCATTGCATCGTATCTCCCGTCGAAAACCTCATTTCCAAAATCATTTCCATTCAAGGCAACATCGAGATCTCCGTCGCCGTTAAAATCATCTACAACCATCCCGTTTAACGGCGCCATTTGCGCCGCGTCAGGAAGCGTGATCAATTCAAATTTGCCTTTGCCATTATTTTTCAAATAGCAACTTTTGAAATTATTTGCATGGATGGTCACTGCGCCTTTCGTTTGCTCGTCGGGAAAAATCTGGTGAACATCTGCACTTGCAAATTCTTTATACGTTAGAAAATTCTTTCTCACTCCGGGCAACTGGCTGACGATATCATCCCTGTTCAAAGCAGTATATTCCTTTCTGACGGCATCTTTATTTCTATCCTTTAAGAAAACAGTAAGTATAGCATCGACACTGCCGTTATTATCGAAATCTTTTGCGTATACGCTTACAGGATATTCATCGCTTGCACGAAAGAAAGAATTCTCGCCGAGATTTCCAACGATGTAATCTATGTCGCCATCATTGTCAAAATCCCCGCCGGCAATACTGTTCCACCACCCGATTTGATTGCTGATCCCCGATTGAGCAGTTATGTTTTGAAATTTCCCATGATCATTCCGGAAAAACGTAACAGGCATCCATTCGCCTACAACTACCAGGTCTGTCCACCCATCGTTATCAAAATCTGTCCATATGGCATCGCAAACCATGCCGATATTTTGCAGATTCTTTGCTACGTCTGCCGTGACATCTGTAAATTTTATTTTTCCATCCTTTGAATCATTTCTATAAATAAACGAGCTGACCGGCATTGGGTATTTGCCGGGCAGGCATCGGCCACCAATAAAAAGATCGAGGTCACCATCGTTATCAAAGTCAACGGCCTTTACACAACTTTTGCTTGTAAAATTTACAGGCATCGCGGTCGTGTCGATTGAAAAATTTCCTTTCCCATCATTTACGAGGAGACGGTCCTGGTACCTGCTCGTGTTAGCCGGAAATTCATCACTGCCACTGGCACAATAAAGGTCAAGGTCGCCATCATTGTCTGCATCAAATAACAACAATCCCATGTCTTCCGGTGACCTTGGATCATTACTGTTAATCACGGGAAAATTTTTCATTATAAATCTTCCATCTTTTTGCTGTAGCAAAAATTTGCCCGAAGAATCTGTCGAACCGCCGATACAAATGTCATCAAGTCCGTTGCCATCAATATCACCAGCGGCCAGGCCTGGACCGTATTGCGATAGCTTATGCGGTATCAATCGCTCCCTGTCGAAATCAATAAAGTCTTTTTCTTTATGGATATAATTAATTCCCGAAGGAACTGTTACGTCGCCAAACAAAGCGTCTCTGACCACTGCGTCAGTGCTCCATGAGTCCGGAAGATCTGCATTTTTTATATCAACAGCAATCGTTTGGTTGGTCTTGACATTTTTAATAACCTGTTTTTTATTTCCCGGCCAACGGATAATTACCGAGTCTACTGAAACAATTTTCCCCAATCCGAAAAATGCTCCCGGCTCGATGCTTGAAAGATATCCGCGATACGGAGTGTTTTCATAAAACTGTTTTTGATCTTTATTGTAATAAATTTCCGCCCATGCACCCACGCCATCCAGGTTATTTTTATCACCTGTAAATCTTATTTTCAGATAGTTTGAATTGATTTTGCTTTTTTTGTTCGTTGTGTTTTCATAGATAAATGCCTCGTCGTTTATGTTATTCACGATCATATCCATGTCGCCGTCATTGTCAAGATCAGCATAAACAGAGCCGTTGGAAAATGAAGGAGTCATCAAGCCCCATTTATCAGTAACATCTTCAAAGGTGACGCTAGCAGGCCCGGTAGGCAGGTTGCCTTTATTGTGAAAGGCATAATTGTGAATTTTAACCTGCGGTATCTGACTCAATACATACGCTTCGCCTGCGATCGTGGAGGATTCCCTGCGAAAAGCAATAAAATCGTGGTCCGTCACATCTTTGGGGAATCCATTGGTAACAATAATGTCCCGGTAACCATCATTGTCAAAATCCGTTACAATAGGTGTCCAGCTCCAGTCGGTTTCAGCCATCCCCGCAAAAAAACTTATATCACTGAATACAGGATCCCCGATTGAATCATTTTGCTTTAAGCCCGGTCCCTGGTTTAACTGCAAACTGTTCCGTACATATTGGTATTGGTAACCGAAATAGTCGCTGTTTTGATAGGTATGGTAACTGGCCACACCTAACATTGTTTTCTTTCTGTAATTGTCCTCGGGGTTCATATCTAACTCCACAACATCAGACAAACCATCGTTATTCATATCGATCACATCCTGGCCCATCCCATTGGCCGAAGTATGTTTGAAATAAGAAGTTGCCTTATTGGTAAATGTGCCGTCGTGATTATTTATATAAAGCAGGTCACATGAATTAAAATCGTTCGTAACAAAAATGTCTTTCCAGCCGTCCCGGTTAAAATCGGCGATATTTACGCCATGCCCATAACCTTCAATTGTAACGCCGGCTTGTTTTGTAACATTGGTAAACACAGGGTGACCTAGAGCGCTGTCCCAGTCATTTCGATATAACCTCCCCGTGCTTGGAAAGGATCCATCTTTGATGATCGGGCGGAATACGGAGGGATTATTGCCCTTTACGATTTGATTCACGACCAGGTAAACATCGAGGTCACCATCATTATCATAGTCAAAAAAAGCAGCCATGGTGGTATGAGTAGTATCATCGAGGGCATATTCCGCTGCCAAGTCTTTAAAATGAGGGATACCATTTTTATCCGCCCCCTGGTTGATGTATAATATATTTTTTCTTTTTTTCGGGTCAGGCAATATCGATGCACTGACATAGATGTCCGGCAATCCATCATTGTTAATGTCCACTACCGACGCACCCCTGCACCATTTTCCCTCGCCATTTACATTTGCCGCCTCAGTAACATCCTCGAATTTCAGGTTTCCTTTATTAATGTATAAACGGTTTGGGACCTGGTTGCCCGTAAAATAAAGATCCTCCAACCCATCTTTATTAAAATCGCCAACTCCTATGCCTCCCCCATTATAAATATTTGTGAGGTCGATTGGATTCACCGAATCATTTTCAACGATTGTATTTGCAAAATGGATTCCAGAATGACCTGAAGAAATTACCCGAAACAAGGTTTGCTTATTCTGGCAGGCAGTAAAACATACAACAATAAAAAAAAGGGCTAGGATATTACTGATCTTCATAAAAACGTATGTGTGGCAGTTCTCTTAATAATGAAAGAGGCGAAGTAAATGTACTTCACCTCTTCAGAAAAAAAACATTAAAATCTTCTAAATATTAGTAGCCTTGGTTTTGTTTCAACCGAACCACTCCATCAGCATTGAGGTTATCAATTTCTGATTGCGGAATAGGCATATATTCATTCTTATTGGCAGTAAAGTGTGCATCCGATTTCAATGGTCTTGCAGCCTTTTCTCTTTCAATAAATGCATTCACCGTTTGCTCGGCAATTCCCCATCTTACGAGATCAAAGAAACGCTGTCCTTCCATAGCAAGTTCAAGTTGTCTTTCAGTCCGAACGGCTTGCCTTGCAGCATCCTGGGAAGCGAACGAAGGATAGAGACCAATCTTGTAGTTGTCTGCATTGGCACCAGATGTGTACGCAGCACTTGGTGCATCGTATGAACCGGTCTTTACCCATGCTTCAGGATGATCCATCATTCGGGCGCGGATTTGGTTAACATGATCAAGAGCAGCGCTCAGATTGTTCGCCTCAACTTCGCACTCCGCGGCCCACAAAATCACGTCTGCAAAACGAATGATGTTCACGTTGTTTGCAACCAACTCTGTTGGTCCCCAGTAAGCACTTCCAACGTCAGTATATGCATCTTTTTGTGATTCGGCATACACGTTCTTTAAGGGACTTTTGTTTCCGTCATTTTGTGGATTTCTAATCCAGGCGAGACCAGGATGAAGTCCCCAGTCCAGGTAAGGAATACCGGGTCTACCCATCGTCCAGTCAATTCTTGGATCTAAGGTTCCTGCATAAGCAGCTCCGGATTCAGCACTTACGGCTGGTCCCGAATATGGATCAGCCAAAGGCAATCCAGTTGTTCCATCAGTCTTAAAAGAGTTGGCCAGGCTTTGTGAAGGGTTATAGAAACCACAGCATGCGCCGGGTCCACCAGTATAAGGGAAGTTCAGGATGTCGCCATAGTTACCATTTGGATCTCCACCCCAATCTACTGAAGAATTATCCTGCACTGAAGTTTGGGCAGCAAAAACTGATTCTGCACTATTTTTTTGCGCGGGATTAAAGTTGGAGTAGAAGTGATCGTTCAACGCATAAGTCGCACCACTGGCGGTCTTCCCGTTGGCGATTACGTCAGTCAATATCGGATAAGCATCGGGTAATTTGTGTTCAAACATATAAACCTTTGCAAGCATCGCCTTGGCAGCCCATACATTTGCTCTTCCTGGCTCACCTGGCCATGTATCTGGCAAATTAGCCACTGCAAACTGTAAATCAGCCTCGATCTTCGGCCATGCATCCACGGTGTTGTCAGTGTTATCCAATGACAGCGTTTCATCTGCATAAGGAATATTGTTGAATACCTTTTTCAATTCAAAATGGTAGAAACCTCTAAGGAAACGAGCCTGCGCCTCAAGTAGGGTCGCTTTATCAGCCGTAATGTCCGGAGCAATCGCCATTGTCTTTAATACGTCATTGCAACGGTTGGCACCAGCATACAGCACTTTCCATTTCTGAGGTATGGCAGTATTTGTAGGAGTTAAAGAAATCCATTTTTCCATTGGAGCGGCCTCCCCTACGTCAGAGGGATCAGAACCTTTATAAGCATCATCACTGGTTACGCCGCCTAGGATCCAGTTCGAGGCTCCCGATGCAAAACCATCACCGGGCGTTCCTTCGCCATCAACGAGAGAATAAGCACCAATTAACAATCCTTGAACACCTTTTTCGGTGGCCATGATTTCGGGACTTAAAGTTCCCAATGGCGGTTTGTCCAGGAATTTTTTACTACATGCAACAACCAGCACAATGATTGCAAGAGAGGACAGAATTAAAAATTTACGTTTTATCTTTTTCATATAAATTAAAATATAGTGATTTAGAAATTGAGGTTAATTCCAAACAAGAATGAAGGTGTGTGAGGATAACTACCCTGGTCAATACCAAACTCAAACGTATTAATGATCTGTCCGCTTGAATTGGGCTGACTTTGCAACTCCGGATCAAGGCCGTTATAGTTAGTTATTGTAAACAGGTTTGCTGCCTGCACATAAACCCTCAAACGTTCTATTCCATACTTTGACAGCAAGTTAGCCGGTAACGTATAACCGATCTGCATTTGCTTGGCTCTGAAATAAGAACCCTTGCTGATAAAATAACTATTAGCATACGAACTGAGGTCAGTGCTGAATCCACCAGTTGTACGCAACTTGGGAATGTTAGTATTAGTATTAGTCGGTGTCCATGAATTAATGGCTGCTTCTCTCCTGATAGCGCCTTTGAAAAAGTCAGGAAAATCTGTAAAGTATAAAATGTTATTGAAGATATCGTTTCCAGCCGAACCAAAGAAGAAGCTGGAGAAATCGAAATTCTTATAGCTGAAAGAAATG
>DASYSW010000332.1:0-18908 GCA_036002905.1 Chitinophagaceae bacterium | reverse complement strand
ATTGGGAAGTGCGATAATCCTACAATAATATTATTGTAGGATTATCGCACTTCCCAATACGATCCATTTTGATTTGTTTTGCTTCCAAAAGGGATACCATGCAAAACAACTTCATACTCTCTCCTATAACCATCTCAGAATTTACATCTTTAATAGAGAGCGCGGTACGAAACGCCATCGCTGGAATTGATCCAAACCAAGAAAAGCTTCTTACAAGTGAGGAGGTTCAAAGTCTCTTGAAAATCTCTCATACGACACTACAAAAATGGCGAGATAATAGGCAAATCCCTTTTACGAGGAAAGGTGGAAAAATCTTCTATCGAAAGCAGGAAATCTTGGAGGTGTTTAAGACTAACCAATTGCCAACCAATAAATAAAGGCACCGCGCCAACGGTGCCAATTAAAGAAAGTGAAAGTTACCTGTATGACAAATATATCACAATTAACTGTCGTCAAAAAATCAAGCGCTGACCAAATAAAAGTTTCTCTTTATGATAGTATCATATCGAAGAATAACAGGGTAATCGACTTGGATGAAGTTTTTCGAATAATTAAATCTGGGGAAGGTATAAATAAAGAAATTGAGGCCATCAGACTTCAAGCAAATAAATCTATTGCAGACTCCCTAAAAAAACAACTTCCAGCTATTACTCCATCTGGCATATTTAGCAAGACAAGAAGGTTGGAAGACTTGATTGAATATACAGAGTTGATCTGCCTCGATTTTGATGATGTAAAGGATATTCCTTCACATCTTGAAAAATTGAAGCGTGATCCGTGGTGTTATGCCGTATTTATAAGCCCGTCTGGTAACGGACTAAAGATATTCGTCAAGGTGAAGGGAGACGTTTTGACTCATGGATTGTTTTTTTCGTCAATGTCAGAGTATTTCCTCAGGACGTATAAATTGAATGCCGATAAAGGATGTAAAGACATAACCCGATTGATGTTTCTTTCGCATGACCCCAATTTGTTTGTAAATGAATTTTCTAAAGTCAGAAAGCTTGAGGATAATTTTGAACAAACGTTAGAAACCTCCATCAAAGGCTTAGGGGTTGAGGACCTATTCGTTCCTTCCAATAGGAACAATTATATATATAAACTGGCCAGTGTTTGTTGTAGGAAGGGAGTTCCAAAGGATTTTACCTTAGAGGCTTTGGTGAAAAAGTTTGCTCAAGCTGATTTCCCCAGGCAAGAGATCCAAAGTACCATTAAGAGTGCCTATCAAAGAGGGGGTAATTCTTCGGATGTAAGACCAAGCGGCAATCAAACTGAGGGCCTTTCTAATTTAGCCAGAGTAGAAAAATATATAGGTGACAAGTATGATATCCGATTTAATGAAGTAAGCACCAAAATCGAGTCAAGAATTAAGGGTACTTCCGATATGTATAAGGAATTGAACGAAAACTCTCTTTCCAGGGAATTAACACATGCTAACATAAACATCTCACTGCCAAAATTGGCTTCTTTAATGCTTTCAGATTTCGTACCATCCTATAATCCAGTCAAAGAATACTTTGAAGGAATGGTGCTATGGGATTCTGCGAAGGAGCCGGATTTCATTTCAAAACTAGTTACCTATATTCCCGCTAAGGACAAGGAAAGATTCGCTAAACATTTTCTAAAAATGCTAGTTCGATGTGTGGCATGTGCAATAAATGATAAGGTTTTTAATAAGCAGGTTTTTGTTTTGGTGCATTCGATGCAAAATAGTGGGAAGTCGACATTTTGTCGATGGCTATGCCCGCCTTCGCTATCCAATTACATTACCGAAAACATAAACACAGATAGAGACAGCCTGATAGCGCTTGCAACTAATTTTTTGATTAATATGGATGAGCTTGCAACACTTTCCAAATCCGATATTAACGGTCTAAAAAGCTTCCTGAGCAAAGACAGAATAAATGTCCGGTTGTTCTTCGGAAAAAAGACCACAATAATGCCCAGGAGGGCAAATTTCTTAGGATCTACAAATAAAGATGAGTTTCTTACTGACGAGACAGGGTCGGTCAGATGGCTCTGTTTTGAGCTTACAGGGATGATAAATTTTGATTATAAGAAAGATATTGATATCAACAATGTTTGGCGCCAGGCGTATACTCTCTATTTGGAAGGGTTTGAATATCAATTGACACCCGAAGACATAAAGGAAAACGAAAGGGCAAATGAAGGTTTCCATCTTACAAGTATGGAAATGCAGTTGGCCCAAAAATATTATGCACCTTCTTCAAAAGCGGAGAATGGTATCTTTTTTACAGCAACTGATATCCTACTAAAATTGCAGGATCGCCATCCAGGCATTAAACTAAACGTTCAAATGATAGGAAAGGTGATGAAATTGCTTGGATTCGAACAGGTGAGCCAATATTTAGGAGGGGAAACGAAGTATTCAGTGAAGGGGTATTATACGAAGCCAATTGGAGATGACACAGGAGATTTTATGATCTGAATCTGAATGGCATACACGAATATTGCCTTACCTGCCTACTCGATTCGAATAAATTGCAAGAAATAAGCCTATTTACTATCGAGTAACTTGAGTTTTTTATACTTACTCGATCTTACTTCAACTACTCGTTTTCCAAAATAACGAGTAACCAAGTAGGTAGAGTATAGTATATAGTCGTTTTTTTTAATCAGCAATTCCAGAAAATAAGGTATAAAAATGCTTTAATTTTAATACGACACCAATGGAAATCAATAACAGTTCAACTACGGGTATAGTAACAATACTCCCCATCAAAAATACGGCCTGTATCATATGTGGCAAGGCTTTCTACCGGGAAAGAGCTGGTAAACTATATTGTTCAGCAAAGTGTAGGCAAGCAGGTTATTACCACAAGGATAAGCTTACAGCTATTCGAAATAGTCAAAACTGTGGGACATCAAGAGAAATACTCACTTTTAGCGTAAAAGAATACAAGCAATATTGCACATACCGTGATAGGATACGGAATTATAGAAAGCTTGAATCACATTTCAAGCCAGCTGAAAAAGGATCTGAAACGTGGCAAATGCTTTATAACAGTCCAAATAGTGCCCTGACCTGGGAAAGGAAGAAAATACCAGAAAAAATAATTGATCTGTTCTTACCCTATTTGTCTATTGAGCAATGGTCCTTCTTGAAATCATTATATCCGGAATTCAAACCTGTAAATTTGATTGAGATTGTTTGTTCCTTAAGCGACGATTTCTTAAACCAACTAACTACAGAAATTGAAGAAAAAAGCAAAAATAAACTCACAAAATACCAGCCGGTAAGAAATAAGTACCTAGGTCATTTAAACAAAATAGTAAATGGGGAAGTAAAATTTGTTTAGGTAAATATTCAATTTCAAGAGGAAGTTGCAATTTGAACTTTTCTAAATAGAGTTGCCTCCCGAACTCATACTATTTTTGATAAATTGCCGGGCATACAAATCCGGCACGCAAAAATAAGCTCTACAAAGTTCTATAGATACAAACATGAAACGACCTACCATCTATGAACTTACTAAGAAACTTCGTTTACACATGTAGGTAAATGTTTTATACATTGCACAGGATTTTATAAACGCAAAAAAGGACTAAAACTCAACTAATGGCGGAAGACCAGAAAAGAATGCTTGAACAACAGCTTTGGAACATAGCTAACACCCTTCGAGGCAAGATGAATGCGGACGAGTTCCGTGATTATATATTAGGCTTCATTTTCTATAAATATTTGAGCGAAAAAATGGAAATATTCGCTAACGAAATTCTAAAACAGGATAAAATAAAATTTCGTGAAATAACGTCTAAAACATCCCAGGCTGGCGAATTCTTATCAGCAATAAAAGAAGAAGCATTGGAAAAATTGGGCTATTTCCTAAAACCCAGTGAATTGTTTTCTGAGGTTGCCAAAAGAGGTAAAGGCGACAATTCTGAAGAGGATTTATTTGATGAAAGCAAAACAAATTTCATTTTAGAAGACTTACAGAAAATCTTAATCAATATACAGTTGAGTACAATGGGTACCGACAGCGAAGAGGACTTTGACAACCTCTTTGAGGATATGGACCTAAATAGTACAAAGCTTGGAAAAACGCCTGAAGCCAGAAACACTATCATTGCAAAAGTGTTAACGCACCTAGACAAAATTGATTTTAAATTGGGCCAAACTGAACAGGATGTCTTAGGTGATGCTTATGAATACCTGATTGGACAATTTGCTAGTGGAGCAGGGAAAAAGGCAGGGGAGTTTTATACACCTCAGGAGGTTTCAAAAATTATGGCAAAAATCGTCACAACTGGTAAACAAAAACTAAAATCTGTTTATGATCCCACTTGTGGATCTGGCTCGTTGTTACTGCGTGTGGCAAGAGAGGTAAAGGATGTGGGTAATTTTTATGGTCAGGAAATGAACCGGACAACCTACAACCTGGCCCGTATGAATATGATTTTGCATGGGGTGCATTATCGGAAGTTTGACATTAAGCAGGAGGATACATTGGAAAGACCACAGCACATTGAAATGCAATTTGAAGCCATTGTAGCAAATCCACCTTTTTCAGCTCAATGGACCGCTAACCCTTTATTTACAAGCGACGACCGTTTTAGCCAGTATGGAAAATTAGCTCCAAGCAGCAAAGCTGACTTTGCTTTTGTACAACATATGATTTATCATTTGGCTGAGAATGGATCTATGGCAATTGTTTTACCACATGGAGCATTGTTCAGAGGTGGCGCCGAGCAACATATTCGCAAATACTTGATTGAGCAAAAAAATTACCTTGACACTATTATTGGGTTGCCCCCAAACATTTTTTATGGAACTAGTATTCAAACCTGTATAATGGTTTTTAAGAAATGCCGCGAAAACCCTGATGATATATTATTCATAGACGCAAGCGAAGGATATGAAAAAACTACTAATCAATACGTGTTACGGGAGATTGATATTGATGAAATAGTTTCCACCTATAGAAATCGTCTTGACAAAAATAAGTATAGCAGGAAAGTGAAAATATCTCTAATTCAAGAAAATGATTTCAACCTTAAAATTCCGCTCTATGTCGATACTTATGAAGCCGATAAAAGCATTGATATCAATGAAGTTTCGGTAGAAATCAGAAGAATATCAATGCGAATGGCTGACATTGACGAGCGCATTTCAGGATTTTGTAACGAGTTAAATATTCCAAGCCCTTTTTAATAATGGAAAAGCAAAATAATATACCCCAGTTGCGTTTTCCCAATTTCAGCGAGAAATGGGCCAATAAAAAGTTTGGAGAATTGACGAATAGGATATCAAATCCTGTCGAGGTAAAGGAAGATGAGTTGTACCAGCAAATTGGAATTAGGTCTCACGGCAAAGGAATTTTTCACAAAGAGTTAGTAGATGGTAGGACATTAGGAAATAAAAGGGTTTTTTGGGTAAAAGAAGATGTTTTTATAGTAAATATTGTTTTTGCTTGGGAGCAGGCAGTTGCAAAAACGACAAAAAAAGAAATTGGAATGATTGCCTCACACCGATTTCCCATGTATGCACCTAAGATAAATGAAGCAGACCTTGATTATTTAGTCTATTTCTTTTTAACAAAAAAGGGGAAGTCATTATTAGAACTGGCGTCGCCTGGAGGTGCTGGCAGAAATAAAACCTTGGGACAAAGAGAATTTGAAAATTTAAAACTAATCATTCCTTCTAAAGATGAACAAACCAAAATTGCTTGTTTTCTTAGTGTTGTCGACGAAAAGCTGAAAACCCTTGAATGTAAAATAAATCTTTTGGAAGAATACAAAAAAGGAGTGATGCAAAAACTCTTTTCTCAGAAAATGAGGCTTAAGGATAAAAACGGGAATGAATTTTCTGATTGGGAGCCGAAAAAGTTAGGTGATTGTTTAAACTATATACAACCCACAAAATATATAGTTACGAGCACCGATTATGATGATAAATACACCACACCGGTGGTAACGGCAGGTAAATCATTTATTCTAGGTTATACTAATGAAGATTTCGGTATTTATGAAGAAATTCTTCCTGTAATTATATTTGATGATTTCACAACCGCGAGCCAGTTTGTGAACTTCCCCTTCAAAACAAAATCTTCAGCATTGAAGATATTAACGGCAAAAAATGGCAACGATATAAAGTTCATGTTCGAAGCCTTGCAAATGATAAAGTACACGACTGGAGCACATGGTAGGCATTGGATTTCAGTGTTTGCTGAAATGGAAGTCAATATTCCATCGCCTGATGAACAAAAGAGGATAGCCAAGTTCTTATCAGCCATTGACTGTAAAATAGAAGTCTTAGAGCTTGAGTTTTCCAACACCCTGGTATGGAAAAATGGCTTAATCCAAAAACTGTTTTGTTAATATATGAGACAAACAAGGGTCATATTGAATGAATTGGAACTGCAATATATAAACATCGATTATTATTATACGATTGTAGAGAAGATTGAAGAGAATGTAAATACGAATCCCGACATAGCCATTGAAAGTTGTAAAGCTTTACTTGAAGGATTATCGAAATTTATTTGGAAGCAAATTGATGTCGCTTATGATGCAATAATTGTAGATAGGCTGGACTTTCACCCCTTAGTGCGGCAAGCAATGAACAAGTTGGCAGACTTCAATGAAGACATTGAACTTGACTTTGTAAATAAAGTAGGCAAACTTATAGTTTGTATCGGTGAAGTTCGAAATAGGAGGGGCGATATATCACACGGGAAACTATCTCCAAAGGAATACTTTAGCGAAATCCAATTTTCCAACCTTGTAATGAGTATTACAGACAGCATGCTTTCTTATATTCTTCATTGCTTTTCAAAAGTAAGGGCTGTAAAAGAATTGGAATACGAAGACAATCCTGATTTTAATGAAAAGCTAGATAGCGAATATCCATTTGGTTTTTTGAGTTATAGCAAGGCACTCTTTAACCAAGATCCGGTTGTTTACGAACAGGAACTTCAGAACTATTTAGACGCTAGGGACGAGCAGGAAATTCAGAACTATATAGATACTAAGGAAGAAGCAAAATCTGATGAGTAAACAAAGCGAACAAATATTAGAGGAACAACTCATTTCGCAGCTGCAAAGATTGGGTTACAGTTATATTGTAATCAATAGCGAGAAAGATTTACTGGTAAATCTTAAAGCACAATTGGAAAAGCACAACAACATTAGCTTTTCCCAGGCTGAGTTTGAAAAAGTATTGAATATACTAAGTAAAGGTTCTGTATTTGAAAAAGCTAAAACACTTACTGAAAAACAACATATCATTAGAGACAATGGAGATAACCTCTATTTTGAGTTTCTGAATACGGAACATTGGTGCCAAAACCAATATCAGGTAACTAATCAGGTAAGTCAAGAAGGAAAGTATAAAAACCGATATGATGTCACATTGCTGATTAATGGTTTGCCGTTGGTGCAAATAGAACTTAAACGAAGAGGCCTTGAATTAAAAGAAGCTTTCAATCAGATTAATCGTTATCACCGTCATTCGTTCGGAGCAAATTTAGCCTTGTATCAATATGTACAGATATTTGTTATCAGTAACGGAGTAAATACAAAGTACTACGCCAACAACCGTAATCAAAGTTTCAAGCAAACATTTTATTGGACTGATGTAGAAAATAAACGCCTGACCAATATTCTGAATGGCTTTACAGATGCATTTTTAGAGCCTTGCCATGTCAGCAAAATGATTTGCAAATACATTGTGTTGAACGAAGCTTACAAAATACCAATGGTACTTCGTCCGTACCAATTTTATGCAGTTGAAGCATTAATTGAAAGGGTTAAAAACTCTACAAAAAATGGTTATATATGGCATACCACAGGATCGGGCAAGACTTTAACTAGTTTTAAAGCAAGTCAAATTTTGACAAAGCTGCCACAGATTCACAAGGTAGTATTCGTAGTGGACAGAAAAGATTTGGATTATCAGACCACCAAAGAGTTTAACAGCTTTAGTGAAGGTTGTATTGATGGTACAGATAACACTAGCAATTTAGTAAAACAATTTGTTGGAACATATACAGACAAAAAAGGAGTAGTTAAGTCTACTAAACTCATAGTAACTACCATTCAAAAGCTTAACACAGCCATCACCAAACTGAAGTACGAGAATAAAATGGCTGATTTGAAAGATAAACGCATCATTTTTATTTTTGACGAGTGTCATCGCAGCCAATTTGGAGAAACACACAAGCGTATTAAGGAGTATTTCAACAATGCGCAAATGTTTGGTTTTACTGGTACGCCAATTTTCGCAGAGAACTCCAATAAAAACGAACTTGGAAAACGAACTACTAAAGATTTGTTTGAGGATTGCCTGCATAAATATGTTATTACGGATGCTATCAAAGACGAAAATGTTTTAAAATTTTCTATTGAATATGTTGGTAGATACAAGAGGAAAGAAGGCGCTACTGAAATTGATATTGAAGTAGAGGACATTAACACACGTGAATTAATGGAAGACGGTGGTCGTTTGGAAAAAATAGTTGACTATATCATTGCTCACAACAATCGAAAGACCCACAATCGTGAATTTTCTTCGATGTTCTGCGTCGATAGCGTAAAGACATTAATCAAATACTATGACATTTTTAAACGGAAAAAAGCGGAAGGGCTGCACAATCTGAATATTGCCACTATTTTCAGTTATACAGCCAACGAAGATGATTCAGATGCGAACGGATTTTTGCCTGAGGAACTTTCAGTCGATGAGGAGCCGAAAGTGCTAAATGATTTGCAAATACACAGCCGTGAAAAATTGGACGAGTACATTGATGACTACAACCAGTTATATGATACTAAGTACTCAACTAAAGACAGTGAAAACTTCTATAATTACTATAACGATATTTCAAAAAAGCTGAAGGACAGGGAACGACAACCTGAAAATGTATCTCATCGGATTGATCTCTTGTTAGTGGTAAATATGTTCCTTACAGGATTTGATGCAAAGAAAGTTAACACACTTTTTGTTGACAAGAATTTAAAATATCACGGATTAATTCAGGCTTACAGTCGGACTAACAGAATTTTAAATGAGACCAAATCGCAAGGAAATATCGTAGTATTCCGAAATCTTAAAGACAGAACAGACGAAGCTATAACTCTTTTTAGCAATAAGGAGGCGATTGAGGTTATTATAATGAGACCGTATGAAGATTATACCACAAAATTCAATGAAGCCTTTGAAAAGTTATTAGAAATAGCACCAACAACGGACAGCATAAATGAATTAAAAACGGAAGAGGATGAACTGAATTTCATAAAGGCTTTCAGAGACCTGGTTCGAATTAAAAACATTCTTACGGCTTTTTCAGACTTCAAATGGGAGGACCTGAACATAACTGAGCAGCAGTTCGAAGATTACAAAAGCAAATACCTTGACTTGTACGACAAAGTAAAAAATGATCACCAGAAGGAAAAGGTTTCCATATTAGAAGATGTGGATTTTGAATTGGAGTTAATACATCGTGATGATATTAATGTTACTTACATCATTCAACTTTTAGTCAAACTCAAATCACAAAAACAGAAAGATACTAGCAAAGCAGAAAGAGAGATATTCAGCTTGCTGAATACAGAAGCGACTTTACGCAGTAAACGAGAATTGATAGAGAAATTTATTTTAGAAAGTCTTCCAATTATTAAGGATCCAAATAGTGTTTCATCAGCATTTGACAAGTTTTGGAATGAGGAGCAACAAAAGGCTTTTGCAAATATGGTCAAGGAAGAAAATCTTTCGGTAGAAAAAACCGAAAAACTCATCGAAAACTATTTGTTTGCCGAAAGAGATCCTCTACGCGATGAAGTGTTAGAGTTGATTGAGGGTGATAAACCAAGTTTGTTGCAACGAAAAAAATTGGCTGACAGAATTTTGCGACGCATTAAAGATTTCCTAGATACATTTGTGAATGGCATGACATAGGCCGATGAACAAAGTCAGGTTTAATCATGTCGACCTCTCAGAATAATTTATTGGATGGCAAAGACCATGTTGACATATAGATGTCCTTATTTTTGTCAGTAATATTGTCAGTTTAATCTCATATAATTCTATGTAATACTTATCCAGTATATGTTTTGGCGTTATAGTGAATATTCCTGCCGGGACTACCAAATTTTAAGGGAACGATGTATCCAAGACCCGAAATTAAATAGAATAGAATTTCCATATTAAGGGTTTGAGAAATTATTATCCCTTTTTTATTTTTATTTGATTTTGTATTCGCTCCTGAGTGTTTCGAGTAATTTGTGATTGATTTCAATATAATTATTTAATTGCAATGTTTTTGTTGCTTTTAAGACTAATCGGTAGTAGGATACTATATTTTCGGCTTCTAGCCTCTTAAAATCCTTAACATTTAATATTACACCTCTATATTTTGGAGCAGGTTGTTTATTCAGGGCATCAACAAGATTAAGATTTCCATGTTGAGTCAATTCACTATACCAATTAAAATCATAAAACTTTAACACAAAAGGTCCAAGCTCCTGAGCGTTAATTCCATTCTCCAGCTCCATCCTGCTTCTAACTTTTGCTATAGCCACACTCAATTCTCCAATTTCTCTTTGCAGTTCATTGCTTTTAAAATACCTAAGGCTACCCGAATTCCGGAGCTGATTCAACATACCATCAGCGGGCTCGAACTGTATGGTGCTTAAGATGAAAAATGACCATGTAAAACTCCTATAAAACCGATCCGATAAATTCGTAAGGCTGCTGTCTTTTACATAAGCGATAAAAAAGTCAATTTCTTTTTCTTTACGGTCACGTACCATTAACCTTTTTTGAATATCTATAGAATCTGAGTATGCCTCTTTATACAGGCTTTCAGCTAATTCCTTTGCCTTGGCATTCTCAGAAAAACTTTCGCGAATTGTTTCAGCAAAAAACCCCATGGTTACAGCAAGGAATATCATTAAAAATTCCAGAAAATATTCCCTGAAACGTTTTTTCTTATGATGCAGATCGGGGTGATGATGTACTTCCATATCTGATGTTAGGGATTGTAGTGGAGAAATAGATGAATCTCCTAAAATTGCATCTGTATTTGCTTCATCATCTGGAGATTGTTTTGGAATGTCTTGTTCATCAGGCATATGTAGTCATTCAAAGAAGTTAGAAGTTTGAAGGATTTATCCAAAAAATATATACTATCGGGATTGCGAAACGGGCAAATTCGCTGAATCGGGCTCCAAAAATCCAGAATGCTCCCTAAAAATAGCCAAATACTAATTTTGAAGGCACTCCCACCGTAAAAATAATCACATTAATGGATTCAAAATCTCAAGTGAAGAAAGGTGCAAAAAATTCTCTCCTGTTTTTCACTCCACTGGGTTTACATTTTCATGATAACCCATTGGCTTAAATAAGAATACAAATTAAAAGTCACGCATTCTGGTCAAATCCAGTTCAAGAAAGTTCGAACTTGGGCTACCTGGGTCTACATCTTTTTAAAAAACTTAAACCGCGTACAATGAACTATTGGCGCGGGCCGGTGCATGTGGCTATTCCGTTCTCAAACTCTTCACCGGGTTTGCCATTGCTGCTTTTATTGCCTGGAAACTTACGGTGATCAGCGCGATTGCAAGGGTAAGCAAACCGGCCAGGACAAATACCCACCAGCTGATATCCGTCCGGTATGCAAAACCCTGCAACCATTTATTCATCATCCACCAGGCAACGGGAAAAGCCAGTACAAAGGCGATTAACACCAGCTTAATAAAATCTTTGGAGATCATGGCCACAATTTCACCAACGGTTGCACCAAGCACTTTCCTTACGCCAATTTCTTTTATTCGCTGTTCGGCTGCATATGTGACCAAACCAAATAAACCGAGGCAGGCGATAAAAATGGCGAAGACAGCAAAAGTGATAAATAGTGTCCCTGTCCGCTGATCTGCATTGTAAATTTTATTGAAATCGGCATCCAGGAAGGAATAGGTGACTGGCTGTCCGGGTCCCATGCTATTCCATTTGCTTTCTACAGCACTGATCAACGCCGGAATATTTTTTGTGTTGATGCGCATTGCGATCTTTCCCCAATTCTCATTCAACTCTATAATCATCGGGCCTACCTTGTCGTGCATGGAATTGAAATTAAAATCCTTTACCACGCCCACAATATGAAATTCCTTTGAGTTTAATGTTCCGTTGGAACCATAGTTCGACGGACGATATAATTTTTCATTCAGCGGGTTTTTAAAGCCCAGCAATTTCGCGGAGGTTTCGTTTACAATCACCGCTGTAGAATCCGAGATAAAATCTTTTGAAAAATTTCTGCCTGCCGACATCTGCATGCCCAGTGTGGGGATATAGTTCTGGTCAACATAGAAATCGGTCATGATGGTAACCGTTTTTGCATCCAGCGTCGGACTTGCAAACCATCCGTTTTGATTATATGCCGTTTCTGTGGGCAGGGATCCGGTTATGGAAGCGTTCTGCACACCGGATATTTTCAACATATCCTGTCTGAAGCTTTTGATATTTTTATCCAGCGCGTAGGCGTTATTAATCACCAGCACCTGGTCCCGGTTATATCCTATTCCGCGACTCCGGATAAAGGTCAGCTGATTGTAAATAACAATGGTGCCAATGATCAGGGCGACCGAAATGAAGAACTGGAATATAACCAGTCCGCTCCTCAGCCAGCTGCTCTTAAAACCCTTTGCGATACTGCCCTTCAAAACCTGCACGGGCTGAAAAGAAGAAAGATAGAAAGCAGGGTAACTTCCCGCAACGCAACCCACCACTACGATCAGCGCAAGCAGCACAGGCATCAGCCAGGTGGAAAACAAGGTCCATACGGCCATTTGTTTCCCGGCGAGCTGGTTGAATAAGGGTAGCAACAAAGCAGCAATGCCAATGGCAAATAGTAAGGAAAGGAAACTCGTTAACACAGACTCCGTAAGAAACTGAGTGATCAGGGCCGAACGTGTAGAGCCGGCTACTTTTCTGATGCCTACTTCTTTTGCCCGGTTAGATGAACGAGCAGTTGACAGGTTCATGAAATTCACGCAGGCGATCAGCAAAATAAACAAGGCTATGACTGAAAAAATATATACGTAGGTGATATTGCCGTTCACTTCAAATTCATAAGATTTATTGGAATTCAGGTGTATATCGGTAAGCGGCATTACCGGATAAATAAAATGGTTGGTGCTATTTTTAAGGTCTTTTGCACTCAAATGCAACTGTTGATCCAGTTGTTTCATCAGGTAGTTGTTCACCACGCCGTCTACTGCTTTCTGCAGGGAAGCCTGCGTTACACCTGGTCTTACCAATACAAAGGTTGAATAGTTGTTGCTCAGCCAGTCGTCCTGATCACCATGCCAGGTATCGTGGATCGGACGGATAAAACTAAAATGAAAATGAGATTGGGCCGGAATGTCTTTGATCACACCGGTTATTTTGCAACTCGTTGAATTGTCGACGTACAAAGATTTACCTAAAACATCAACGGTATTGAAATATTTTTTTGCCATGGACTCATCAATTACAATAGAATTGGGTTCATTCAATGCAGTCAACGGGTTGCCCGAAATCATCGGAACAGAAAATACCTGGAAGAAGGTAGAATCGGCAAAAACGGCATTGTGGTTTTGAATATTCTGATTGTCCTTTTTGACCAGGATATCCCCGAAATTCCGAAGGCGCGTGTACTGTATAATCTGGGGATAGTCCTTCTTCAGTGTTGGTGCCATAGGTGCCGGACTCACCGCTGAAGTAAACTGGGTTCCGTTGAAAGACAGGTCGGCATCTATCCGGTAAATATTTTCAGCCTGTGCATTGTACTTATCATAACTCAATTCATCTTTTACGTAGAGTATGATCAACAGACAAACGGCGAGCCCGACAGAAAGTCCGGCAATATTAATGGCTGAAAAAGCTTTATTCTTCCATAAATAACGCAGTGCAACTTTCAGGTAGTTTTTATACATGTCTTTTAATTTTGGGACGATCGGTATTTAAAATGGTCAAAACTTTTGATCTCCATTCCCGTCCAAGGGTTAGCCGGTAAAGCTCCTAAAAATATGCCGCCTTGCTTATAAATTGATATTCAATAATTTATCAGCATTTAATTATGGGAAACTGTTCGAATACGATACAGGGATCGTCCAATTACACCTATTTTGCAAGACTGCATAGCATACACCCTATACCAGTTGTTTAAGCCTTGTATAAGCTTTAGATAAGCCTTATAGATAACACCTAAAGCGCATTTTGGGTTCCTCAAGTGGGAAAGGACCGGACGGCTATCGGATAGGTACAAGAAAGGGATCAAGTCCACATCAAGTCCACAGTTTAGTGGACTTGATGTGGACTTGATACGGCTCAGACCCCTGTCTGACCGGTTTCAGACCCGACAGTGACTCAGGAACAAAGATGTAAGGGTGGGATAAAATGGGTAACGCGGGCAAAAAATTATTATTGCGGATTATTTTTTTGCTTTTGGCTCAGTAAACATCCTCATTTTTTCATCAATTTCGCGAATCTTTCCTTCCTTCAACAGCACATCTTCAGCAATATAAAAAGAATCCGTTTTCCCATTTTTAAGGATCCATTTCTGAACTCCCCAAACGGTAACCCATGTATCGTTTTGATCCGGATAATAAGCCGTGAGCCAGGTGTCGGGCTGAAAAGTCATGGAAGCTATTTGGGCACGCATCGGAGTCATCAGGTTGATCAGACTGTCTCTTGTACCAATAAACAGAAATTTGTCTGCCTCGAACGTGATGGAATCTGCAACGTCGCTGAATGCTCCTTTTATATCACCGTCCATATATTTCTTAATGGAATTAAGCACCACAACCGCGTTCTGTTCGTCACCCGGTTGCCAGTTCAAAGAGTATTTCGCCGTATAAGGATAATTGAGAACTACTTTTTTTGCCGTACTGTCGGTTTTGGCTTCCTGCTGTTTCGGTTCGTTATTACTGCATCCAAAAATGATTGTACTTAAGAAAATAAAGAGAAAAGATTTTTTGATAGTCATGTTGCTTGTTTATGAATGAAAATTGAATTTCCAAAAAGACGCCCATTGAAGGCAGTCACAACGTGCACAGATAAAAATAGGAATTTTCCCTATAAATTGTGTAAAAGCGTCAAATATAAATTTTGATGAACAAGGCAGAAAGGGGAAAACAATTCATTATGACACCAATATTAATATTACTAAGACAGGATTAATTGCAAAAGAATAAAGGTGAATAACATTACAAGCAACAAAACAAATCCAACATGAACCACAAAAAATATCCTGCAGATGACAGGCCGAAAGAGACGGCCCGGGTAGAAGCTTTTAGTGATGGTGTTTTTGCAATTGCTATTACGATTTTGGTTTTGGAGTTAATTCAGATGCTACACCCTCAAAACGGAGAAGGTCTGCTTAAATCCTGTCTCCATCACTGGGAGCCATTTCTAGCCTTTTTAATAGGCTTTTTGACGATTCTGGTCTGCTGGATAAATCATCATCATGTATTTGACTACATAAAAAAAACGGACAGTAAACTGCTCTGGGTGAATGGCTTTGTATTACTTATGATAACATTTACTCCATTCCCCACAGCCATTCTTGCTGAATATTTAGGAAAGGAGAGCCAATTTGCACTGGCCATTTTTGGCTTTAATTATTTCATGATTTCCATAGCATCTTATTGGATCTGCGCGTATCCTTTTAAAAAGTTTTTTATTGACGAAGATGCAAGGGAACTATTTCACTGTATCAAACTAACTTATCGTTATGGTATCATTTATACATTTATCGCATTTTTAGTATGTTTCATCTATATACCCGCAGCAATTGTTCTCTATTTGGTGTTGTTTGGTGTATTTGCATTCCCAAAAGAATTTGCATTAAGACTTTTAAAAAGGAAACATGAAAAAACTAGGAAATCAAAATTAAGTCGAAAACCCTGATCTGATTAATTCTTCTTCACCTGTTTTGAAATTGTTAAGGCAGCAATATCTTATACCTCCTTAAGTGGGATAAATAAAATTTGTTTTTTCTTCTTTCACTTTAATCGGTCTTATTTCAATGCTGGCAGAAGGAACGTATTCAAATTCGGGATTATCCTTAGCGATCGATAAAGCCTCCTGTATATCTCCAGCCCTGATGTGGTAGTAACCAACCTGTACTTCCAGTGACGAGTCAATTTCAATACTATGCCATATGCCACCTTTCCGCGAAATCACCAGCCCTTCCCGCGCCAGTGGTTGTGCGGCTATCAAATTGTCTTTTGCTTTCAGCTTCCCGATATAGGTTTCGCATTTTTTGATAAATTCAAAATGCTCACCTTCAGTTAAAGCCATTTTGGCATCACGGGAATTGCGTATGTACAACATATATTCCTGTTTCATGATGTTATCATTTTTATTATTTGTTTATAATCTTTTGCTGTGCCTTCCGGATCGATACCCAAAAGCAAAGTTAAAAACAAAGTATTTAAAGGATCGTTCGCAGGCAGGAAATATGATCATTAAAATTTCTGAAAGTACACTAGTCAAAAATTTTAGACGGATTGAGGATGCCTTTGGGATCAAAAGCATTTTTTATGCCTCTCAGTAAAGACAAATGGGTTTCCTTGAAAAACAATCCCATATAAGGTTTCTGTAAATAACCAATACCATGTTCAGCGGAGAGCATACCGCCGAGGGATTTTACCAATTGGTAAATCTCGCGTTTGCCTTGAATACTTTTAAGCCGCCATTCTTCCGTTACAGGCAAATCGCTGATGATGGAAAAGTGGATATTGCCGTCGCCGATATGCCCCAGGTTGCTTGTTTGGAGGCCCAGTTCAGCACCAATTTTTTTAACGCCCTTTAATAATTCAGGAAGTTTTGTTCGGGGTACAACGGTATCTTCTGTAACCATCGCATGGGAGAGTGTTGCAAGGGCATTTGCTGCGTTACGGCGAAGTTTCCATAGTTCGCTTTTCTGGGCTTCACTATCTGCAAAGAGAATATCTCCCACACGGAACCGGGAAAGAACATCTGCAATTTTTTCACAGTCCTGGTGCAATACATCGATATTATTTCCGTCAACTTCTATCAGCAGCAGGGCTTCATAATCGGGGGATATTTCAAAAGGGGAGGAACCAACATATCGGATGGCATAGTCTATGGTCACTTTGTCCATAAATTCCAGGGAAGACGGAATGACCCCGGATTTAAAAATATCTGCTACTACGGCACAGGCGTCTTCGGCATTTTCAAACAGCGCCAGCATCAGCAGGTTAAAAGGCGGATAAGGAAGAAGTTTCAAAACGATTTTCGTAATTACCGCCAGCGTGCCCTCACTTCCGGTAATCAATTGTGTCAGGTTATAACCCGAGGAATTTTTCAATGTGTTTGCCCCCGTCCACATCACTTCGCCATTTGGCAGTACGATTTCAAGATTTAACACATAGTCACGGGTAACGCCATATTTCACACATCTTGGTCCACCGGCATTGGTTGCAATATTTCCACCGATATGAGAATATCCGCGCCCCGCCGGATCGGGTGGGTAATACAAACCCTTTTCCTGTAGTTTATTTTGTAAATTTTCTGTAATAACGGCTGGCTCGACAATAACCTGGTAGTTTTTTTCATCTATATCAAGGATTTTGTCAAATCGTTCCATAGACATGGCCAGACCTCCATGAACAGCCAGTGCACTTCCTGTAAGACCGCTTCTGGCACCCTGTACCGTAACCGGAATGCACTCTTCATTACAAAGAGCCATAATTTTGGAGACCTCTTCGGTCCTGGAAGGAGTAACTACTACTTCAGGTGGGAAATGCAGATCGAGCGTAAAGTCACGGGCATGTTTTTCAAGGATCTCCGCCTGGGTGAAAACGGCATTCTCACCCAGCAAAGCGGTTAACTTTTGAATGAATGCGGGCGTGATTTTATTAAAATTTGTCATTTTTTTTCAGGAGACTGATCAGCTTACATCCAGCAATTCCACTTCGAAAATCAGCGTGCTGTTAGGACCAATCTGCGCACCGGTCTGCCTGTCTCCATAAGCCAGCTGGGGGGGAATAAAAAAACGCCATTTGCTACCAACTCCCATAAGCTGCAAACCCTCGGTCCATCCCTTGATAACCATATTTAATGGGAAGGTAGCCGGCTGGCCGCGTTTTACTGAACTGTCAAATATTGTCCCATCAATCAAAGTCCCATGGTAATGACAGGTCACTTTATTTCTTGCCAGCGGTTTTATTCCACTGCCTTCGGTAATCACTTCATATTGCAACCCGCTTGGCAGGGAAACGACCCCTTGTTTTTGTTTGTTGGCATCCAAAAATTCCTGCCCTGCTTTTAAATTTGCTGAGGCTTTTTCGTTTTTCATCTGAAATAATTTATCTGCGATTCCCATACTATTTTCTGCGAATGTAGGAAAGAAATCGCCCATTTGGAGTCTTTCGGAATTCAGATGGAGCTTCTAAATTTTGGTTCCGGGCTAATTATTCACTAGCTTTCGAAACTTTAAGGATTTACCAGTCCCACCCTTTCAAAATAATCTGCTCCGGATTCTGACTGTAGATTTATTTCATCATTTTCAAATCATAAAAATGAAACGATTGCCGGTTTTACTTGCCATCACTATGGCTGTATTTTTATTTTCCTGTAACAACGGACCTGCCAAAGAAGAAACCAAACCTGCAGATACTACGGCCGCTGCCACAGTTCCTGCGGCTGAAGTTAAGCCGGTATTTACACCGTTCAAGGTGATATCTATCCAGCACAGGGTGAAAAATTTCGCAACCTGGGAAGCAGCATATTATTCTCATGATTCTGTTCGCAGAGTCTATGGAATTACACATTATATCATAGGACGGGATTTAAAAGATTCCAACCTGGTATATATCGTTGACAAAATGGATGATTTTGAAAAAGCGAAGACTTTTGCCGCCCTGCCAGCCCTGAAAACCAG
>DASYSW010000331.1:0-38416 GCA_036002905.1 Chitinophagaceae bacterium | reverse complement strand
GTTTCGATTTTACAAGGAGGTATCTGGAGTCTTCGCTGGACCTCACATAATATAAAAGGAAAGGCAGAACTCAATAATTTAGTAACAAATGTGCCGCCGGAAAATGAATAAGACCGCTTCGTCTATTCGCCGTTCTCACCTATCTTTGCGCCTCAATTTTAAAAACTAAAACTCTCCGCGCGGCGGATTGGGGGTATCATGGGTCTACAAGCAGGAATTGTGGGTTTGCCTAACGTGGGTAAATCAACTTTATTCAACGCAGTCAGCAATAGTGCAAAAGCGCAGGCGAGTAATTATCGTTTTTGCACGATTGAGCCAAATGTAGGTTTGGTAGATGTACCTGATCAGCGATTAAATAAATTGGCTGCCTTGGTTCATCCAAACCGTGTCGTACCAACGCAGATCGAGATCGTCGATATCGCCGGTTTAGTTCGCGGTGCCAGCAAGGGTGAAGGGTTGGGAAATAAATTCCTGGCAAATATCCGTGAAGTGGATGCTATCATTCATGTAGTGAGATGTTTTGAAGACGAAAACATCTTGCGCGAGGAAGGACCGATTAACCCGGTAGGCGACAAAGATGTCATAGATACTGAACTTCAATTAAAGGACCTGGAAAGTGTGGAGAAGAAAATTCAGCGAACCGAAAAACTTGCGAAAACTGGTGATGCTAAACTGAGAGCAGAGTTGGAAATCCTTAAAAGGTGCTATGAGCATCTTGAAAAAGGAAAAAACATTCGCGAGTTAAGTTTGACGAAGGAAGAAAAGGTGGCGGTCGCTGACCTGTTTTTGTTGACCGATAAACCTGTATTGTACGTGGCAAACGTTGATGAAGCTTCCATGCACACAGGAAATAAATTTACCGATGCACTAAAAGATGCTGTAAAAAATGAGAACTCAGAAGTCATCATCATGAATAATTCAATTGAAGAACAGATCTCTTCGATGGAAAGCCCGGATAAGGAATTGTTCATGGAAGAATACCAGATGAAAGAACCCGCATTGGATCGTTTGATCCATTCCGCTTACCGATTATTAAATCTGTTTACATACTTCACGGCGGGTGAGCAGGAGGTTCGTGCCTGGACCATTCACCAGGGCTGGAAAGCACCACAGGCTGCAAGCGTTATTCACACTGACTTTGAAAAAGGTTTTATAAAGGCCGAAGTAATCGCGTACAACGACTACATACAATTCGGCTCCGAAGCCGCTTGCCGCGACGCAGGCAGATTGAAAATAGAAGGAAAAGAATATGTAGTAAAGGACGGAGATGTAATGCATTTCAGGTTCAACGTCTAGCCGATAGCACCACGATTTTCAGGATTATTAAAGATTCCTGTGAAATAATTGAGACATTTTAAATTCGCACACCGTTATATATATTGACAACAAAGGGGCTACCTGAGCATTTTCTTTTAATCCCCTTCGATCTTGTCAGTCGTGGTTCTAGAACAACGCATTCAAACTAGCCGTTCCTCTGTGTACCGTTCTTGAATTGCCGGGTTTACGCCCTTCGTAGTCAAATCGCAGCTCAAGATTGTTCAATAAGGTTTTGGTGAAGCTTAGGTTCCATAGATAATTTTTTCCCGGCAGTAATCCGTTCAGCATAATGTATCCCACTGTGCTGTTAATATTGTTAATAGTGGTCTTATCTGTGTAATCAATCATATTGTAAGTAAACTTTGCTGTGATCGATGCGCTGCGGAGTACATTATACTTCGTTTCGAAATTCATGGCGTGTGAAGTGGCCTTTTGCCCGCCATTAAATGCCGTATCGTTTCTCTTAAAATCATAAGAATACCCGGTTACAAAACGGAATTTTGTACCCCGGATAAAGGTCAATCTCGGTTCACCCAACCATTCATTGATCCTGTAATTATGATTTTCAAACTGGGGATTGTCAGCGCTGACGGAATTAATTTCCTTTTTTGTATTTACATCAAAAGTGACGGAGCGGCTCAAATTAAATCTCACCTTAAATATCCAATCATTTAACGTCCGGCTCTCATAACCATATGTCAGCAAGGCTTTGCCGCCGTTTTGCAAATTGCTTACGTCAAAACCCCAGAAACCACCAAAGCGATTGAATGAAAATGTATTCAGCAAAACGGTATTTAAAGTGATTAACGCCGTATCATTTAAGGCATACTTGAAAGGATTGAATTCAAAATCACCGTTAGCAATAGATTTTTTTGATATCTGCAGTGAAGACTGAAGGTTGATCTTCGAAATTAATTTTGGCAAACTTCTCAGTCTTGAAGAGTTCATGGCTGCCCTCGGATTCAGGGTCACACTATAATTAAAGGTGTTGTAATTCGCCTTTACAAATTCATTGGTGGGTGTAAATATCCGGATAAATTTCGCCTGGTCCGGGAATGCAGCCAATTCAAATTCGTTCAATTGCTGAACGCCGTCGTTATTGTAATCAATCCAGGCATATTGCCCGGTTCCGGCGGGTACTTCAACATAAGCGTAATCCCTTTTTTGTTCCTGTCCCGCTCCCAATTCATACAAAATATTTCCTGTCAATAGCCCCTTCCATTCATTTACTATGTATTCCGCACGACCCAAAATCGTGTTATCATCTTTTTGTGAAGTAACAAATGAATTCAAAACTTTCAATTTCCGGTAGGTGGCATTCAACAGGAATTGACGATGCTCATTACTGACCAGCTCAGTTTGAAAATTGATATTATAACTTTTGTCGCCGCGATAAAGCTCTTTGCCATATGGATACTTATCGGTGCGCGTGAAAAAAGTGAGGCCGTATTTATTTTTTCGCTTTTGATCCGACTGCACGTACACCGAGTAGGTATCAAATGAAAAACTATTAAGGTTGAGCGAATCTGTCTCGTCGTTTTTGGTTTGATTTTGCTCAAGCGCATATCTTATTCCAAAACGTAATCCACCCATTTTGTTCAACTGCTTGCTCAAATCGAATACCGGGCGTAAAAAATATCCTCTCGAGTCCAGGGTTTTAAAATTCGTAATGAAAAACTGGTTATTAAATTGCCAGCCTTTTACATTCATATTCTGCAAAACCGAATTTTGAACACCATTGTAACTATCACTCCGGTTATAGTTTGTAACCTGGTAAGCCAATGAGTTGCTGTTCTTGTCTTTTAATTGTGCTGAAGCTCTTATTATATTTTCAGTCGCAGGGGTCAAGACCAATGGCAACCCCCAATCTCTGGTAAACTCCACTTCCCTGAGCCTTTCAATCGGCTTGAATTTGTCCTGGACATATTCGTAATCCAATGTTGTCAACAATCGAAGGTCCTTTGGTTTTTTTGTGCTGATTGGCAGCGCGTTTGTCAACCTGAATTTTGCTGCATAACCCTTATCGTCACCATTATTGATTTTTGAGAAGGTATTTGCATCATAATTACTCATTGCTACTTCACTGGTTACCGAAGTACGCTTGGTGATCGCATAGTCAATACCCAGATTGAACACTTGTTGCTTTTTGGGAGTTACCAGGATCATGGCCGGCTCGTATCTTCCCTGTTTCACGTTATTGAGGGCAGGAACGAAACGATATACTTTTCCATTCGCTCCATTTGGATCAGGAACATAATTCCCTTTCCCTTGTCCTACATCTACAAATGAAAGATTATACTTCGCGCTGTCGGGGTTTGTTGAGTATCGGTAAAATGAATCGACACTCATCGTACTGTCAAAGACCTTTGCATATAAAATTTTATTAGCAGCAAACGTATCGATCGGCGCAACCGGGTAAAAGGCATTTTGAAGACTGTCACCCAGGTTAGCTAAGAATGTTTTTTGGTTTGGATCCAGTGTCTGGTTGATCGTTGAATTCTTTGCATCACTGTTATTGAAAGCACCAAAATGCAACTTCAGTTTTTTATTGATATTGAGATCCTGCGACAGGTACAGATTTGCATTCAGAAAATTCCTGTCAGAATATTCAAATTCAACCTGGATCCTTGTATCCTTTGTGATCATTCTCCTGGGAGTAAACGTTATTTCTGCAGTGTTGTAATTGATCACGTAGTCCTGGTCTTCTCCGCGTTGAAGGAGTTCGCCATCTATAAAAACTCTTTCGGTATTAGCGAGTACAATAAAAAAGAACTCATTATTTGCGCCGGTAAGCCGATATGGCCCCTGGTTTCCTTCAAGTCCCTGGAAAACATTTCTTGTAAATTTTCCCTTGGCAATAGAGCCGCTAACGAGGGTATTTGAATTTACTGACCCTGAGATCTGGTTGTTGGTTTCAAAGGAAATGCCCTCAAGCCGCTTATAAAAATTCAAAAAATAAGTTTGGTTTTGCCGGATATCAATGTCCCCCAAACTCAATTGCCAGTTTTTCTTTTTGAACTGAAGGAAGACCTGGTCAAATTCGCTTAACTGCTGGGTGTTACCGTCAGGTTGGATAGGGATGTTGTTATCTGTGATCGCTGCATGAATTTCGATGCTATCGCCCAGCATCCCCTGCATTTGTAAATTAAGGGTTGAATTAAGAACCGCGTCCTGGCTGTTTCCAAAAGAAATTTGTCGTCCAAATGAGCCCACGGTACTCAGGTTACCAAAATCAAACATTCCTTTTGAAGAACCATACCGATAGGTAGCAGAGTTCAGCGGGATCACAAATGGAACTTTTGATATGCTGTCGTAATTCAGATGTTGTGCAACCGGGTTCAATTTAAACGGGAATACGCGGTAGCTAAGCGAGACACTGTCAACGGAGGGCTTCTGCTTCCAGTAGAGAATGGCTTTTATAAAATCCAAATGGTATTCTGAATCCGGTATGCCGGCAATGGACAGCGTCCGGGGGACAATGCTGATCGTGTCGAGCCTCATTGTATCGGTAACCGCTAATTTTCGCTGTCGAAGGTTTGAGCCCATGCCGCCAATTTGGGTAGGCAACTGCCCGCTGGTCCAAACAGAGAGTAGGACCAATAGAAGGAGCAGCAATATCCGGCTCAATTGCTTCAAAAGCAGTGGGTTTACGGTAAAAGCGTAAAAATCGGGTTTTTATTGCCTGAAAACCAGTCCCTGCCAGCAATTCAGCCAAAAAGCGGCGGGAGAATCGGAAGATTCAAATAAAAAGCAACGACGAGCAGCCGAAAATCTTAATCACGATCACGTTGATATCCCCGGCCGGGCACGGGCAGAAAGGAACAACTGCGGGGGATAGAAAATAGCCGGACAACCGAAATATTGGGCTATATGGATACAAAAAATATTCAGATGACCAGGGGAACATCGCCGCTCAGAAAGAAACGGACCAGATCGGGCAGGTCATTTGTCTTCACTGAAAGCGCTTGCCAGGTATTCCTTCTTCAACCTGGAGATGTTAGTGATTGAAATTTCTTTCGGGCAAACGGCTTCGCAGGCCTGGGTAAAAGTGCAACTTCCAAAACCTTCTTTATCCATTTGCTCGACCATAGAGAGCACTCTTGTCCTCCTTTCCGGCGCGCCTTGCGGCAGCAACGCTAAATGAGCAACCTTGGCAGAAACAAACAACATCGCGGAAGAATTCTTGCATGCTGCAACGCAGGCGCCGCATCCAATACAAGCAGCCGCTGCAAATGCCTTATCGGCGTTTTCTTTTTCAATCGGGATGGCATTGCCATCAACGGCGCTCCCGGTATTTACTGATATATATCCGCCCGCCTGGATGATGCGGTCGAAAGCACTCCGATTAACAACAAGATCTTTTACAACAGGAAAGGCTTTAGCTCTCCATGGCTCAACCACAATCGTGTCACCATCTTTGAACGCACGCATGTGAAGCTGGCAGGTCGTAGTGGCTGCCCATGGACCATGAGGACGACCGTTGATGTACATGGAACAAGTACCACAAATTCCTTCACGACAGTCATGATCAAATGCAATAGGATCTTTTCCTTCATGGATCAGCCGTTCATTCAGTACATCAAACATTTCCAGGAAGGACATTTCCGACGAGATACCTTTTACTTCATATGTTTCAAAACTTCCCTTACTATCAGCATTTTTCTGACGCCAAACTTTTAAGGTCAAATTCATTGTGTAATGTTCCATACCCCTATCCCCTAAAGGGGAATTTTTTATTTTTAAATAACTCGATAAAATGTTCAAACTAAGTACCGCCTTATAGCTCCCCTTCAGGGGACGGCGGCTTACTTATAACTCCGTTGTGTTGGTTTCACCTCCTCATACGTCAACTCCTCCTTATGCAACTCCCACTGATGTTCTCCTTTGTACTCCCACGCGGCCACGTACATAAACTTGTCATCCTGTCTCAATGCTTCTCCATCGGGCGTTTGATATTCTTCCCGGAAATGTCCTCCTGCACTTTCATTCCGATGCAGCGCATCAATACACATCAATTCACCCAGTTCAATAAAATCTGCCACTCGCTGCGCCTTGTCCAGTTCAGGATTGAATTCATTTATATCTCCGGGTATTCGAACATCTTTCCAAAATTCTTCTTTCAACAGTTGGACCTCTTTTATCGCCTCCTGCAATCCTTGTGCACTGCGGGCCATTCCACAGTTATCCCAAATAATTTTTCCGAGACGTTTATGAAAACTCTCTACCGATCGTGAACCCTTAATGTTCATCAATTGATTGATCCGATCGGATACTTTTTTCTCTGCTTCAACAAAGGCTTCATGACTGGTAGGGACCAACGGATTCCGGATCTCTCCGGCTAAATAATTTCCGATTGTATAAGGAATCACAAAATACCCGTCTCCCAATCCCTGCATCAATGCTGAGGCACCCAAACGATTCGCCCCGTGATCAGAGAAATTTGCCTCACCCAAAACATACAGGCCATTCAAGTTGCTCATCAATTCATAATCGACCCACAAACCACCCATCGTATAGTGAACGGCCGGATAAATTCTCATTGGGACCTCATATGGATTTTCCCCGGTTATCTTTTCATACATATCGAAAAGATTTCCATATTTCTCTTTTACCACTTCCTTTCCGTGGTGACGAACATCTTCAGGTGTCGGGTTTTCTATTGCCAGCTTGCTGCATTCGATCTTTCCATAACGCACGATCGCATCGGCATAATCAAGATAGACCGCCTGCTTTGACGTTCCCACACCATAGCCGGCATCACATCTTTCTTTTGCTGCTCTCGATGCAACATCTCTTGGAACTAGATTTCCAAACGCCGGATATCTCCTCTCCAGGTAATAATCTCTTTCATCTTCCGGAATTTCGTTTGCTCTTCTCGCATCTCCTTTTTGTTTTGGTACCCAAATACGACCATCATTGCGGAGCGATTCAGACATCAATGTCAATTTGCTTTGATGATCTCCGGTAACCGGGATACACGTAGGATGAATTTGTGTAAAGCAGGGATTGGCAAAATATGCGCCTTTTTTATGTGCTTTCCAAATAGCTGTCACATTGCAACCCATCGCGTTTGTAGAGAGATAAAAAACGTTTCCGTAGCCACCTGTGCATAGTAACACGGCATGACCAGAATGTCGTTCAAGACGACCGCTTACCAAATCGCGAACGACAATACCGCGACACTTTCCATCGATGTTCACAATATCGAGCATCTCATGGCGTGAATACATTTGTACGTTTCCCAGCGTTACTTGTCTTTCCAATGCCTGGTATGCACCGATCAACAATTGCTGACCCGTTTGACCGGCAGCATAAAATGTTCTTTGCACTTGCGTGCCACCAAATGAACGATTGCTCAACAAGCCACCATATTCTCTTGCAAATGGCACGCCTTGGGCCACGCATTGATCAATGATGTTCACACTTACTTCTGCCAGGCGATGCACATTCCCTTCTCTTGCACGATAATCACCGCCTTTGATAGTATCATAAAATAACCGGTAAACACTGTCTCCATCATTCTGATAATTTTTTGCTGCGTTGATCCCTCCCTGCGCGGCGATGGAATGTGCGCGTCGCGGAGAATCCTGGAAACAAAATGCTTTTATCTTGTAGCCTAATTCAGCCAGTGATGCAGCTGCTGACGCTCCGGCTAATCCAGTTCCAACTATGATTATTTCCAGCTTGCGTTTGTTGGCGGGGTTCACCAGCTTACAATGCCCCTTGTAATTCGTCCATTTGGCGCTCAACGGCCCTACCGGAATTTTCGAATCTAAAACCACTGGTTATTCTGATTTATGTGATTAATGTGCTTACCTCTTTTTCTCTTTCACGGCTCCTTTACCTATTAGATTTTATTTTTTTGGTACCAGCTTCTCTTCACCATTCAACTGCTGTTGCGTCGCACTCTTGTGCGTTCGGTGATTCTGTTGATCGAATTGACCCCCTTGCAGGGCTCATTAATCCATTCATTTTTTTTCAAGGGGTTGAAACCCGTTGCTGACAATGTTTTACCCCTATGGGGTATCTTGAAATTCTTATTTTTTCTCCACGCGGTGAAACTTGCTAACAATGTTTTACCCAGCGGGGTATCTTGCAATTCTTATTTTTTCTCTACGGGCCCTACTCACCAGTCACCACTCACCAGGCGTCACTCACCATTCACCACTTACTAGCTCACCCAACCCAAATACGCGCTTATCGGCATCATAGCGAATAAAAGGCAAACGATAATTGAAAATGCCCAACCTGTTCCATTTAAGATCGCCAGGTATCTTTTATTCGAAACACCCAGCGTCCTGAAAGAACTTTGAAATCCGTGTATCAAATGCCAGGCAAGAGAAATACAGCCGATGATATATAAAACCACTATCCATGGATTTTGAAAAACTACAACCATTTTCCCATAGAGATTATGATATGCTTTTCCGGGTGTATCGTCATACATCACCTCATCTAATCCGCCAAATCTTGACGGTATCCAAAAATCAGCAATGTGAACAACCAGGAATAAGAACACGAGTGTACCAAGAAGACCCATTGATTTGCGATACCATGTGCTTCCATTTGAACCCATCGGAACGTTGTAGCTGACGCCCCTTCTTCTCCTGTTTTGCACCTCTAAGACATAGCCTTGTATAATATGGATGATAAAAAAAACAAACAATCCAATTTCGAGAACACGCGGAACCAATGTCTGGCCAAGCCAGTGAGCAGCTTTATTGAACACTTCGCCATTGTCATCGGGCACAAAGACAACGGCCCACATACAGGCATTTACGGTAACATGAACGATCAAAAACAAGATCAGGGATAACCCCGTTACTGCCATCACAAACTTTTTACCTACAGACGAAGTGAAGAATTCAGACCATTTCATAAATCAAGCGGAGCTAAAAAATTATCCAAAGGATCGCTACAACGTAGTCCGTTGGACCTTTGGCGCTGCAAAAATAGCATCGGAACGTCAAACGAAGTAGAAAACTTTTTTGGATACTTACTTGTTATAATAAGGGCTACATCTTTAATCGTGCCATCAGTTCGTTGTCAATCTTCTTGAAGAGATGAAAAGGTTTATAGGTTCTCCAGTTGGGGAGGTCATATAATTCTATAAACTGGTTGAGTTTGGCATTTTTAAAGTCATGTTGTGTCGCCTCCGGCATGTCGATCATGACGATCCAGCCGTTTTCATCGGTTACTTCCTCATACCATTCCTGGTAATATTCTTTTCCTCCGCTGTGAAAGTTCAGAACATTATCGGCTATTAATACAAATTTGAAGATACCTTCCCGCTCAAATACATCGATCACTTCCCGTTTCAGCTCCATGATGTCATTTTCGATGGCATCATTCCATTCCCCCATTAATTCAATAACGGCATATCTTTCATCATAGTCAGCGATCAGCACTTTGAGATAAAGTGTACGGGAGCCAAAATCATCCCATTGAGGATGGATGTAGTAATTGTAAATGGTGTGCGAATATTCAAATTCAGAATAAGCTCTCCCAAAAAATGGTGACCGCTCATCGTCCTCGCTTATATAAATATGACGCCAATTATAAAAAGGTTCAATGTCGTGCATAGGCTACATTTTCTCAATTCGAAAATGATCAAGGGATGGGTTTCACATTTTCAAATTTTCCACGGCTTTTTTTACACTTCCAAATTGCAACAAGATCTCCTTTGCGCGATTATAATCTTTCATACCCGTTCTTTCCATTACCATCTTGGTTCCCCTGTCTACCAGTTTCTCATTCGTTAACTGCATATTCACCATTTTATTATCCTCCACCCTGCCCAACTGTATCATTACCGTTGTTGAAATCATATTTAATACCAGTTTTTGTGCGGTCCCACTTTTCATTCTCGTACTTCCGGTAACGAACTCTGGGCCCACTACTACTTCGATAGGATAATCGGCTGCAGCACTGATCGGTGAATTTGGGTTACATGCAATGCTGCCAGTTATGATTCCCTTTCGCCTGCATTCATCCAGCGCCCCAATTACATAGGGCGTTGTCCCACTTGCAGCGATACCGACTACTACATCTCGGTCGCAAACATTAAAGGCTTGCAGATCTTTCCATCCCTGCTCTTTGTCGTCTTCGGCAAATTCAACGGCGGTCGTAATTGCTTTTTCACCGCCAGCTATAATCGCAATCACCAGGCCATAGGGAACGCCATAAGTTGGCGGACATTCACTGGCATCCACGACTGCTAACCTGCCGCTGGTACCGGCCCCAATATAAAATAAACGTCCTCCCATCAGCATTTTATCTGTGATCGCCTGTACCAGCGATTCAATTTGAGGTACAGCCTCCGCGACAGCAAAAGGAACAGTTTGATCTTCCTCGTTTATGTGGCTCAGGATCTCAAGCACGCTCATTTTTTCAAGGTGGTGATACTCCGAAGCTTGTTCTGTAATTTTTAAAAATTCTTCCATATCATTCATTATCGGCCATGAAAATCAACCAACCCTTCCATTGGTCTTTTTATTACTTTTCCCAGGTCGAACTCATAATTATTGCAAAGTTGCCGCAGCACGTCTCTGAATCCAAACGCGATACTGCCCACAAAGTTCACAGGTAATTTCCAAATCTCAGGATATTTTATAAGATGATAGAAAAAGAAGTCATTTAGCCCGTCCTCCAGTATGTTTTCGACCATGTAATGTCCCCGGTTTTCAGAAAGAAACAGTGCAAACGAGGCGAGATAGCGACTGGGGAATGGCTTTCTGTATACGTTTTGCAAAATCTCAGCTCTGTTAGTGTTGTACTTCTTATCAAACAGATACTTCAGGTCTTCGTCAAAGATTTCATATAAATAATATTGAAGGACTTTTTTCCCAAGGTATGCACCACTTCCCTCATCCCCTAAAACATATCCGGGTCCAGGCCTGCTACGAACAATTTTTTTGCCGTCGTAGTAACAGGAGAAAGTTCCTGTTCCCAGGTTACAGGCTATACCTTTCTGATTTCCACACAAGGCCCTTGCTGCCCCCGTAATGTCGTCATCGACACTTGCTTTGGCCCCCGGAAAGATCTCCCGAAAAATCTTGTCCATTATTTTCCTGTTTGCGGGATCAAACAGCCCGGTCCCATAAAAATGAATTTCATTGACAACAGGCTTTATTTTTGGCTTAAGCTCCTTTAGTAAAAGATCTTTTATTTCCCCGGGAGCCAAAAAATAAGTGCTAATACCTTGCGTAAGGATCGATTTCTTTCGCTTTCCATTTAAAAGGCACCACTCCGTCTTCGTGGCGCCACTATCTGCAATTAGTTTAACTGAGGTCATGTTTTTTCAACCAGAAGCCAAAAGTTTTGTTGTAATAAGTCTGTACCTAAAATCGTTAAATACAAATCCAGTATTTTGCGATCAAATTACAAAGAAAGCAAAGAGATGAGTAATAAAAAATTACAGGTTTGGCTGCCCCTGATCTTTTCTGTCGTCATGATAGCCGGGATGTTTTTTGGCTTTAATCTTCACAAACAAACAGGCACAACCAAGAGTTTCTTTGCCCTCGCAAAAAGAAATTCACTCGAAGAAGCCCTTGAATTGATCAAATCAAGATACGTTGATTCGGTACATATGGATACGCTCGAAGAAGGCGCTATTCAGCAAATGATGAGTGGGCTTGATCCACACTCTGTCTATATACCCGCCAGTGCCCTGAAAGATGTGAATGATGATATTGCCGGGAATTTTGAAGGCATTGGTGTTGAATTTAATATTTTCTCCGACACTGTAAACGTGTTGTATGTTGTGCCGGATGGGCCAAGTGATAAGGCTGGCTTGCTTGTGGCTGACAGAATACTGAAAGTAAATGATAAGCCTATTGCCGGGCAAAAGATCTCGAGTGATGAGGTCAAAAAATTGATACGTGGACCGGGGACCAGCCAAATCAATCTTACCATTTTACGGAATAACAAAATTCTTACAATCCCTGTTACCAGGGGCCGCATCCCTGTCCCTTCTCGTGACGCAGCATACATGATCGATAAGAACATTGGCTACATCAAACTGAATAAGTTTTCTGAAAATACTTATGCAGAATTCATGCAAGCGATGGAAGACATGAAAAAGCAGGGTCTGCAAAAGTTGATCCTGGACTTGCGTGGAAATGGAGGAGGCCTCATGGACCAGGCCATTCAGATCGCCGATGAATTTCTTGATGACAATAAACTGATCGTTTACACAGAAGGCACGAATGTTAGGAGAAGAGAATATACGGCCAAACGTCCGGGTCTGTTTGAGAGCGGCAAACTGGTCGTGTTGGTTGACGAACTTTCCGCAAGCGCAAGCGAGATCGTTTCAGGAGCCCTGCAGGATTGGGAAAGGGCAACCATTGTTGGAAGAAGAACTTTTGGGAAGGGACTTGTGCAGGAACAATATGAGCTGAGTGATGGTTCCGCGATACGATTAACGGTGGCGCGTTATTATACACCTGTTGGCAGAAGCATTCAACGATCTTACGACAAAGGGAAAAAGGTTTACATGGAAGATATCTGGGAACGATATAAAGACGGTGAGTTGTTGCACTCCGACTCCAACAAAATAAACAAAGGACAAGTTTATACCACACTGGGCAAGGATAAAAAGAAAGTCTATGGTGGTGGAGGCATCATGCCTGATGTTTTTGTACCCCTCGACACCAATAACATACAGCACAACGTTACTGAATTGTACCTCGAGACGGCCACCTTCAATAACTTTGTTTACAATTATTACGTCCGCAACCTGACGCAGCTCGATCAATATAAGTCCGCGATTGATTTTGCGCAAAGGTTTACCGGCATCAATGATGTGTGGAACCAATTGGTGAATTATGCAAAAAAGGATACAATCTATTTAAAGAATATACCGGAGAGGGACCAGGACGGAATTAAACAACGATTGAAAGCTTACCTCGCACGTTATAAATGGAGAAACGAGGGTTTTTATGAGATCCTGAATATGGATGACACTGCCATAAAAAAAGCCCTTGAAGTTTTGAAGGATTAATCTTTTCTAAGTAGTTCCCGGGCAATTGCAAGGGAAGGAATAAGCATGACCAGGTCCGCGATGTGAGCCATCCATTCGATACGCGGAACGCGACTCAACGGGAACGATATTGCCGCTATACAAAATAAGATGCTGATCCAGACAGGTACAGAACGTTTCAACATCAGATTGATTCCAAGAACCAAAATGCTTAACGGAAACAAGGGACCTGATCCAAATAGTAATATTTGAGAAGTAACAGGATAATGGGATAATGAGTTAAGGTATTCCTCATGTGAAATATTGAAGATCGTAGCCAGGTAGCCGAGAAAAGCAAAGCACACACCGCTGATGCATCCAAATACGGCTATCCATAAGCCCGCCACGGCATATCGCGGCATCTCATTTTTGATAAGGGAAAAAAGACCTTTGAGTGCCGGGATCCAAAAGAACATCGAAAAGATGATCAGGATCGCCGCTTCCACTCCGTATTCGCCATCCTGCCAAAAGAAAGTGGAAGCCGCAAACAACACAGGAGCAATAATTAAACAAAACCCCTCTACTCTTTTTTCAAGTTGAGAAGATTTTGTTGAAAGTGCCGGTGTAAAAGTCTCTGACATTAAAGTTTTCTTGAGGGGCAATTATTTAGTCATTCCCATTCAATAATTCTTTTCTATCGATCCGGTAGGAAGCTACCAAACCAATCCCGCCGCCAATGGCGATCAGTGAAAAATACAAAGCAACCGGCTCAATTTCCCTTGGGATCATTGTCGTATCGATCAGGAAAGCTGCCAGCAATCCGATGCCTGCTCCGATCAGAAGCATCCCCCATTTAAGATAGGTAGGCGTTGATCTTCTTACCCTTTCCTTTGGATTCATGCCTTTCTCGATCATGGCCAGATTTTGGCGCGTTTTCAGGTAAACGATGCCAAATATCATGGCGAAGCCTCCGGCAAACATTACAATTGGAATTAAAAATTCTCCTCCGTGCATAAAATAAATTTTTATTGTGAATGAATTTTGTTCGTTACGTTCTTTGACTACCATCTGGAAAACCTGGTTACAGCCTTTAAAGAACTTTTTTCGAATCAATTTACACTAACTATGACCACAACCTGTTCAGCCAGGTTACAATAAATGGCAAAAATTCCGACTATATATATGCCACACCTTCTCCGTTTAACCTTGTACCTTAGTTATGTAACCCCGGCAGTTGCCCTGTAGTCTTATAATATAGAATGTCAACCGGACCTTCAGATAGTGAAATCATCAGCCTTGTGCTGAAAGGCGACCATAACGCCTATGCCCTATTGGTCGAGCGGTATAAGTCGTATGTGTTTACACTTACTTTCCGCTTTACCAAAAACAGGGAGGATGCAGAGGAGGTTTCACAAGACATATTTGTTAAGGCTTATCGCTCTTTGGCAGATTTTAAAGGGACGGCAAAATTCAGCACCTGGCTTTATACCATTGTTAATACGACCTGCATCACCTTTCTGAGAAAAAAGCGTTTAGATGTAAAGTCACTCGATGATGAAAGAACATTCGAGGTAGCTGATAGCCAGGATTCAGGTTTCAGGGCGAACCAGGTAGAGCAGAAATCAAGGCTGATTATGGTAAACCAGGCGATCGCTATGTTAAATCCCGATGATGCCGAGATCATAACTTTGTTTTACAAAAATGAGCAAAGTCTTGAGGAGATCAGCCAGATACTTGGCGTGGAGGTCAATGCTGCAAAAGTACGACTTCACAGGGCCCGGGCGCGGTTAAAGGATAAGATGGAAAAACATTTTACGGAAGAAATAAAAGATCTTCACTAAACTGATAAAAGCCATTTAATATGGAAGAAAATAAAAATAATATTGATGACAGGTTGTGGGAGTACATCGATGGACAAAGTTCCGTTGAGGAAAAACCTGCCATTGAAAGATTGATCGAAACAAACAAGCAATGGAAAGAGAAGTACCACGAGTTGCTTGAACTTCATCAACTGGTGCAATCATCTGCGCTTGAAGAACCGTCCCTGCGATTCACCAAAAACGTGATGGAAGAGATCGCGAAGTATCAAATTGCCCCAGCTACAAAAGCGTACATTAACAATAAGATCATTTGGGGCATCGGGATCTTCTTTATCACATTGGTCATCGGATTTTTGATTTATGGATTTGGACAAGTCGATTGGTCCGCTGGTGGTAATGAAAAATTACCTATCGACATAAGCAAGGTTGATTACGGCAAATTTTTCAATAACACTTATGTAAATGTTTTTATGATGATCAATGTGGTGCTCGGATTGATGTTACTCGACAGGTACCTCGCTGCCAAAAAGAAAAAATTACAGAAAGAAGCTTGATGGTTCTTATCATCAGGTCCGGTAAGCCTTCCCGAAAGGGAGGGCTTTTTTATCGCAGGTCGCGCTGGTTGATTTGATTGGTATGATTTCTCTTTTCTCCTTCTCCACTCCTTGTCCCTTAGCATTTATTTTTTGTTATGTCAGCAGCTTGAACTCTATTTAACTTCGGTTGTGTCACTCACTTGTACTGCACCAACTCTATTCAGCAAATTGAACTCCGCCGGAGGTCTTACGCATCCATCATTTTGTTGAACGGCTAAAGCCCGTTGTTATTTATATTTTGCCTCCTCCGGAGCAATTCTCACTTAGTTCCAAAAACCGTCCTACTCCTCAACAGCCTTAAGGCCGTCTGCTATTCACCACTCGCCATTCACCACTTATCACTCACCATTCTGCCTGCCAAATTCTTAACTTTACACTCATAAAGAAAAATATGGATATCAAGAACAACATCCTTGAAACGATTGGCAATACACCATTGATAAAACTGAATAAGGTCTGCAAAGATTTTCCGTGTACGGTGCTGGCAAAAGTGGATTATTTCAATCCGGGCAACTCAATCAAGGATCGGATGGCCGTGAAGATGGTTGAGATGGCAGAAAAAGACGGAAAGCTGAAACCCGGTGGAACAATCATTGAGTGTACGAGTGGGAATACGGGAATGGGCCTGGCGTTGGTCGCGGTCGTCAAAGGATATAAATGCATTTTTACAACTACAGATAAACAATCAAAGGAAAAAGCTGATATCTTAAAAGCATTGGGCGCCGAAGTAATTGTGTGTCCCACCAATGTAGAACCTGAGGACCCCCGGAGCTATTATTCTGTTGCACGACGTTTGGAAAAGGAAATTCCAAATTCATATTTATGCAATCAATACGATAATCTCGCGAATCGCCTTGCCCATTATGAAACCACCGGTCCCGAAATATGGAAACAAACGGATGGAAAGATCACGCATCTTGTTTGCACGGCGGGGACAGGAGGAACAATCACGGGAACAGCGATGTTCTTAAAAGAAAAAAATCCTAACATACAAGTTTGGGCCATTGATGTATATGGTTCGCTGCTTACAAAATATTTCCGCACCGGTGAGGTGGATATTAGCGAAGTTCATCCCTACATCAGTGAAGGTTTCGGCGAAGACTTTGTTCCTAAAAATTATGACATGAGTGTGATCGATCATTTTGAACAGGTGACCGATAAAGCAGGTGCAGTTATGGCAAGAAAGTTAGCAAAGGAAGAAGGCATATTTTGCGGGTATAGCGCCGGAAGCTGTCTCCAGGGATTAATGCAATTAAAAAATAAATTGAAAAAGGGTGACCTGGTTGTTTGCATTTTTCATGATCATGGCAGCAGGTATGTCGCTAAAATTTATAATGATCAGTGGATGATTGAAAGAGGTTTCCTGGATGTGAAAACGTTCAAAGACATTATCAGCGCACGGGGAGCTCAAAAATTGGTGACAATTGAAGCCGGTCAGACCGTTTCACAGGCTGTAGACTTGATGAAGAGATATGATATTGAACATATCCCAGTCATGAATCATAACGGACCTATTGGAGCCATCAGTGAAAGCGGCCTTTTTCAAAAGATATTCGACAATCCCGAAATAAAACATTCAAAAATTGAATCCGTGCTCGAACCCTCCTACCCGATCGTCGACTTTGACACACCTGTGGAAAAATTGAGCTCGCTTATCAATAAGGAAAATGGTGCCGTGCTGGCAAAAGATGAAGCGGGCAGCTTTCATATTGTTACGAAGTACGATGTCATCCAGGCTCTCGGGAAGTAAGAGACCGACTCTTTAACGTGCGCGTTTTAAACATAAAATCGTAGTTATACTAGGTCCCTTAGCGGGGTTTTGCAATTAAATACTTAGCTGTATTACTAGTTTTTGGGTAAATACTGTCGTAATAAAAAGGGGCAATTTTGCTCTATACAATTTAACAATGGCGACATACTTTTGATCCAGAAGTTGATTGATATAGCATCAATCTGTCCAATGTCCAAAACCGTCCTAAGAATTTATCCAAATCCTGAAAAACCAACCAGAAATCCAATATCGATCAACTTCTTCCTTTTTAGGATAAAATGATAAACCAAAACCAATTGATCCTATCGAAAATAGACTTAAAACCGATCCGACCGAAAACCACCAGATCCTTGAAAAATAGTTAAGATCCAACGTCCTTAGAACCCAAATCCAACGTCCTTAAACCATCCAATCCGATGGAAACCAATTTGAGGTTAACGCCAACAATTGACTGTCCAGCCGCCGTAGTCCAAATCCATTGAAAGATTTTAAAACAAAATCCGACCCGCCTGTTAGCTAGCCTAACAGGTGGAGTCACGGTGGCATCTCCAGGATTTTCATTTTTCCCTTTTGAAATTTATTGCAGAAAGTTTCTTCGCCATTAAATTAGCGATCGAAAGAATTTTCGATTTGACCTACTGGCTCCAATGCTGACTTTACAGATCAGCCAGACCATTTGTCTGTTTCCCGCCATTTACTGAATATCTCTCACCAGTTACGCAATACGAATTTAAAAACGCACAGCCGGTTAATAGCTTCGGGTTTACTATTTAATGCCCCACCCATTGAAGCGACTCATGGAAGACCATAAACCGATTTCAAACCTAAAATTTTTTTTTATGAGGCATTTATTTTTATGCGCGTTTTTAGTAATCGTATCACTGGTAGCTTCTGCGCAATCCACTTCCGACATACTTAAGCAACAGGCTGCACAGGGAGTAAAGGAAGGAGCAAAAGAAGGAACAACAGTGGCAACGGAGAAAGCAGCAGATAAGCTCAGCGATAAGATCCTGGGGAAGATATTTGACAAAAAGAAAAAGACGACTTCTGATAACACCACCAATAACAACTCTGCTGGTCCAACGGGTAACGGATCTAATACTGCCAATGCAACTGACAACAATTCTAAAAAAGACAATGGTGGCAGTGCTGCAAGTTTTAAGACCTATAGCAAGTTCGACTTCATTCCAGGAGATAAAATTCTCGCTTACGACGATTTCTCAAAAGATGCCATCGGTGACTTTCCCGTAACATGGAATACAAATTCAAGCGGTGAAGTGGTGACAACTTCAACCGGGGAAGGGCATTGGCTAATGGTTAGAAAACAGGGGAAATATATCCCGGAATATATAAAGGAGTTACCTGACAATTTCACCTTCGAATACGACGTAGTATGCAACGAAAAATTCAGCTTCTACTCTCCCCATCTCTTAGTTTACTTTCTAACGGGAAATAATAGTGGCAAAGAAGTGTTCGATTACAGTTTTATTCCTGGGGAAAAAAGATCGGGAGTAAAAATTGGAGTTCATCCTACGGCCGCTGGTTTGAATGGCGGGATAGCCCTGGAAGAAAGCTTTGAAGACGGCAACAGCATTATCAAAAATGAGATCAATACGAGCCAGTTCAACAGCAATAACGGAAGAACAAAATTACATGTTTCGGTGTGGCGCCAAAAACAACGGCTTCGCGTTTACTTCAATGAAGAAAAGGTATATGACCTTCCACGTGCCTTCGCTGACAATAAAAATTACGGTACAGTCTTGTTTGAAATATGGGGTGATGTGAAAGATGAGGATCGGTACCTGGTCGGGAATATCAAATTCGCAGCCGGCGCCCCGGACACAAGGAATAAGCTGATCACCGAAGGAAAGTTTGTGACCCGCGGAATTTTGTTTGACGTGAATAGCGATAAGATCAGGCCCGAATCAAATGGTGTCTTGAAGGACATTGCAAACGTCCTCGCAGAAAACTCTTCAGTAAAAGTCAAAATAGTCGGTCATACTGACTCTGACGGGAAAGATGCCGATAATCTGATCCTCTCCAAACGGAGAGCCGAATCTGTTAAAGCCAGCCTCGCAAAAGACTTTGGTATTGATGCCACGCGTCTCGATACAGATGGCAAAGGAGCCTCACAACCGGTAGACACAAACAACACAACCGAAGGAAAAGCCAACAATCGAAGAGTTGAATTTATAAAAGAATAAGTATTCACTTTTCGATAGGACAGGCCTGATGATAGCGATGAAAAAATTTTATTCACCGCAAAAAGTCGAGTCATGAAAAAATTAATTTTTCTCTTAACCAGCATTTGTTGCTTTTACTTGAACTGCGAAAAAAAATCCTCAAACTTTGTCACGCATAATTTTCCAAAACAGCAATGGATCGGGGGCCTTAGCTATATTTTTAATGGGATGAAATTGCACCTAAATAATTTCACTTCTACTAAACATCAATATGAACAAGACGACACCTATGCTTTTGACAATCCAAAGTCAAGTTCACTGGCTATTCCCTCGTTAAGCAGTGTTCCCTGGGCATTTGACTCGCCGGTCACTCGCCAGGATCCGTATTCTATTTATATCAACGATGTGAACTCTTCTGGTTTTTCCACAGACGCGTACAATGGCGAGGCATATATCAGCGTTGCTTTTGAAAGTGATGGCACCGAGATCATCGGTGATTGCGTAAACAATATCGCCTGCATTTGCGGATCCCCGAGGCTGGATCTTTCTAATACCACCGCGATAATTCCACTTACATTTTCACCAAATAGCGAAGGCACTATAAGTATTGGATCTGGTGATGTATCATTCAATGCCAGTATAGCGGAAAGTGGGCCCTGTGTAAATAATGCATGCGCTTTCTTGTGTGAAATTTTTGAGCCAAACAGAAAGAGCGATATGCAAACTGCGATCGAAAAATTCATAGAAGATTTTGTTGATCAAAACAGTGGTCTGATCTCAAGCCCCTTCGCGCAATATCTTAAAACGCTTGGGGTAAGCGGGCCAATAGTCTCTATACTGATCCAGGCTAATGGAGATTTGAAAATAGTGGACAAAGAATAGCCGGAAGTTTTAATTTAATCAAACTAGCAGATATGAAATCATTCAAAAATTTTTTACTGTTATCGCCAATCGTTCTCGGTTCGGCGGCGCTGAACCCGTCCAAAGTCGTGGAGAATGTCGCCATTCAGCGTGGTAACCGCCTTGCGGCACGCGTAGTGCTCGATTATAAGGGAAATGTTACCGGCGAGTATAATATGGGTATCGGGATCGAGGTAACAATAGATACTTTGGTTGGCGTTCGGTACGAGGTTACAATGACGGGAACTATAAATTCGCATATTGCCCTGTTCTACAAATTTTCGAATCCTCAGCAGACTATCCTCTACAATTTCACTACTCATAAATCTTACGTGAATAAGGGTGGCGGGGCTGCAGATTCCGATCCTAACGTAAATGAGATCGGAAGCGAGAATGTAGGCGGTTATGCTTGCACGCATCTTCAACATGGCGCAGGCACCCATGAAATTAGTGACTACTGGATGAGTACCCAGATCCCTGGTTTTTCGGAATTGATGAATGCACTCAAAACCATCAGCGCTGACCTGCCTGGGATGGCTTTTAATGGGACGATATTTAAATGGGGCGGCCTTGTCAAAATGAAAATCATTGCGACTGATCCAAAAAAAGGGCAAACCTTAACTATGAATTTACATCTTGACAATGCCAAAATAAATATCCCTTTGCGATTAGACACGTTTGAGGTTCCGTCAAAGTAAATAGCAGCACAGCTTTGTAAATAAAATTCTACCGGGCAGTCTTGCCAATTATTTATATTTATATACACAAGAGACAATTTTGAAAGCATGGTCTTTATATATGATCTGTCTCCTTTGTTGTAATGCATACTCGCAACAATTTCCCAATATCCAGTTCAATTACCTTACCGAAAGAGAGGGACTGTCGAGTAATAATGTCAGTTGTATCGCCCAGGATGAAGAAGGTTTTATTTGGATCGGAACCGGTGACGGTCTGAATCGTTTGGATGGCTACCGGGTGAAGCGCTTTTATCACAACCCGGTCAACGAAAATTCGCTCATCAATAATGGGGTTCACCAAATAGTTGCCGATGGGAATGATCGACTTTGGGTCACCACACGGGAAGGCATCACTGTTTATGATAAAAAAAACGGCACGTTTAAAAATTTCCGTCACAATCCGGCCGACCCTGCCAGTTTGGATGATGACCAGTACGCAAATATTTATATTGAAAAGCCCAATTCGACATGGCTCACTACGTCATCGTCCGTCTATTATTTCGATAGCTCACTCCATTATAATAAGATTTTTACCGGGATCAAGAGCCTTGAGAATCTTGAAAAAAGAAAAATTGAAGCATACCAAAACTTAACGCGCGATCGACAAGGGAATTTGTGGGGGATTAAACAGGGATTTGTGTTCCTCGTAAACAAGAAAACAATGACAGTGGCAAAAGTATTTGGCCCTTTTGCGGGGAATATCGAAGCCATTTACCAGGATTCGAATCTTCAAATGTGGTTAGGTTCTTTTGGTGGAGGGCTCATGAGCTTTGATCCAAAGAGCGGTAAAGCCTGTAACATTAAACTGGAAAGTTCAAGCCAGGTTATACATTCTATTACCGAGTGGAGGGACCGGCATCATAATCGATGGTTGGTGCTGGGCACTGACAATGGTATTATTTTAGTTGATCCAATTTCCTTGACGACTAAGGAATACACTTTTCACCTTTCTTACTTCCCGGGGCACACATCACTAAACAACGTGGTGCAGTGCGTTTTCGTTGACCGGCAAAACATTTTATGGATCGCCACCGAAGGTGGTCTTTGTTTTGTACGGCCGTCACATCAACTATTTGATCTCTGGAATATTTTCGGCGACGATGCACCACATTCGACGGCATCAGACTGGATCTATTCTTTATGCGATCTTTCGAGTGGATATTGGATGACACGATGGATCGGCCCAGGTCTTTTTCATTTCGATAAGGAAGGGGTGTTAACAGAGACCGTTAATAATGTACAGACCGATCATGGAAATCTTCCCCTCGCTGATTCACTAAAGCCTTTTTATATAAGCAACGAGGGAGACAGTATTTTATGGTTCACAACAAATGAGTTTCTTGTTCACTATAACCTCGGATCAAAGAAAGCTGTGCTCTATAAACCTACCGAAGGAACGTCAAATACCGGGTTACGAACGATTACAATCGTCAATGATCACACGTGGTGGATACGAACACGGAATAACGGACCCAATGGCATTTATGTCTTTAATCCGATCGCCAGGAAATTTTTGAAACATTTCGTTAATTCACCCCAATGCAGTAATTGTGTCCCAGCTGATTTGTTGAGCATATATCTCACAAGTAAAAAAGAGTTATATGTTACAGCCGTCGGCGAAGGCCTTCTCAAATATGATCCCCAAGCTGATCGATTCATCACGTTATTCAGGTTCCAGGGAAAAGATTTGGAAGAACACAGCAATAGCTTTCAAGCAATAACTGAAGACAAGTCGGGCCTTCTATGGATAGCAACTTACACCGGTGTTATTACTTATGACCCTGTTACAAAAAAAATGGTCCGTGATTACACAGGCAATGAATTAATTGGCGGAGTAGATATTACAGGAATCATTTTTGACGAACAGCAAAATGCCTGGTTAGATACGGAGCGCGGGATTTTTTATATCCTGCACAAGAGCGGCCAGGTGCGTCAATTAACAATTACCGCAGGATTAAAAAATAATTCGAATGGCACATTTCGAATGGGGAAAGACCACTCCCTTTGCAGTTGTGTGCAAGGATACGTGATCCACATCCACCCATCTGAATTACTTAACTACCCCGACCAAAAGATCCCTGTACATTTCAGCGAGGCGACGATAATGGATTCGCCGTACTTTTTTCGTTTTACTTCTTCAGGAGAAAAAGAAATGATAGCCACGCCGGGTCAAAAGAGACTCACAGTCGATTTTTCTGTTACGAATTACGACGGCGACAATAGGTACTATTACAAATTGGATGGCGCGATGGACAACTGGCAACAAAACGAAAATGGTCATCTTGCCTTTTACAATCTTTCGCCGGGGAAATATACTTTGCGTGTGAAAGGTGGTAATCAATACAGCGAGCTTCTAAGCAACGAAGATGATGTAGCAATCGTCGTTCAGCCTTACTGGTGGCAAACCAATTGGTTCAAGCTCTCATGCCTCGCGTTACTAATCGCCCTGGCTACTTTCCTGACACGAAGACGTATCGTGAGGATACGGCACGAAGCTTCATTCAAACAAAAAATTGCCGAAACTGAAATGATGGCGTTGAGATCGCAAATGAATCCGCATTTTATTTTCAACAGCCTGAACAGCATTGAAAATTTTATGATGCAAAATGAAAAACGTCTCGCCAGCAGTTACCTTAACAAATTTGCACGACTGATACGAATGATCCTTGACAGTAGCCGAAATGAACTTGTGCCGCTGGCCAGGGACATGGAAGCGCTACGTTTATACGTTGACCTGGAGCAGTTGCGTTTTAATGATAAGTTTTGTTTCAAACTTCATGTCGACCCTGTGTTGCTCAATGGCGATTATAAGGTCCCCGCTTTGCTCATTCAGCCCTATGTCGAAAACGCCATCATACATGGGCTGGCGCATATTGAAAGAGATGATCTGAGCTTAACTGTCTGTGCCATCATGGAGCAAGAATATATTCATTACAGCATTGAGGACAATGGAATCGGACGACAACTATCATCGAAGTACAATAAGCAAAACAGGCCTCGTCATAAAAGTGTAGGACTCGCAATCACAGAAGAGCGGATAAATATCTTTAATCGCAAGCAAAATGCGAATGGTCGCGTTACCATTACCGACCTCTTTGATAAGAATGGCGAGTCATCGGGAACAAAAGTTGATATCTTGATAAAGGCAGTTTAAAATATGGAAATACTAAAGGCGATATTGGTAGATGATGAACTGAGCAGTCTGCAAAACCTGCAACAGAAGATCGCAGAATTTTGTCCTGAAATAAGAGTTGTTGCCACTCCCAATAAACCCGAAGAGGCAATATTTCTGATCCGGCACCACAAGCCCGATGTAATATTTCTTGATATTGAAATGCCGCGTATGAACGGATTCAGAATGCTGGACGAACTCGAGAACATTGACGCTGATATAATTTTTACAACGGCGTATAACCATTACGCCATTGATGCAATTCGCATAAGTGCTTTTGATTACCTGATGAAGCCGATTTCTGTAGAGGATCTGCAAAATGCCGTAGCCAGGTTAATGATAAAGCACAGGCGGCAGACCCAGGACAAATTGAGTGTTTTAAGAAAGAGCTTGCAGGAAAACAGATCGCAGGAAGACCGGATCGCTATTCCGACCGGTGACGGGATGGAGTTCATTAATATAAAAAATATCATACGCATTGAATCGAGCTCTAATTATTCCAAACTGTATTTGCTTAACGGCCAAACAGTACTTGTTACACGACTTCTTAAGGATTTTGAGGAAATGCTCTTGCCTTACCGGTTCTACCGCGTTCACCATTCGCACGTTATCAACCTCACATACATTGAAAAATATATCCGGGGCGAAGGAGGACAGGTTGTATTGCAAAATGGAGATGTCATTGATGTAGCCAGGAGGAAGAAGGATGAGTTTCTCAAGCTGATCGCATCATAGCAAATTATTATGCCTTCGTCAATAAGAATTCATGCTTACTGAAGGTTTCCTGTAAATTGGCTTAGGACCTTCCGCAGAAATAGCTTCCTTTTCAAATGGGATCTTGGCGTAAGAACGATAAAATATCGCAGAGAACAAATATCTCTTTGCAAATTCAAGAACGCCATATTTTTTATATTGCTTTACATGGGTGAACTCATGCCTGACCCAGGGTGTATCGGATAAGAAATCCTGCTTACTGCAACTAAGAAAGATGGTTCTGCCGATTGTAATCGCATAATCTTCCTCTTCGCCGTGCATTCTTCCAAGTATTTTCGCTAAACCGCTATGAGGAACAAGTTTGACCGACTGGGAGTACGTCGTGGTCACAAGGATGATGGCAAGAAACAACAGGGTGGCTTTAAGCATACAGGGCACGGGTTTGACGCTCTATTGTAACGTTTTTTTTGAGGTTTAATTGCCGTATAACGGGGGAATCTTGATAACGGTTGCCCTGTTGCCAGACAATACTGAACTCTGAAGAGAAATAAAAAAGCCCTGACGAAATCAAGGCTTAGTGACCCCGCAGAGGCTCGAACTCTGGACCCACAGATTAAGAGTCTGTTGCTCTACCAACTGAGCTACGGAGTCAAATGGACGGCAAATGTAAAGACAAAAGAATTTGCCGGAAAATCTGTTTACGCGAAAACAGTTTCATTTCACTGCCAACTTTCTTATACATTTGCGCCCTGCCTGCCGTAACTATGGGAAGGCAGGTGCAAAAAGAATATGAGTATGAGCAACCAGACATTTACGATGATAAAACCTGATGCTATGAAGAATGGTCACGCAGGCGCTATCATTGACCGTATCATAAAAGAAGGATTTCGGATCATGGCGTTGAAACTGACCAGGCTCTCGGCTGACAAGGCGGGAGAATTTTATGCCATACATAAAGAAAGACCGTTTTATGGAGAGCTTGTTGAATTTATGAGCAGCGGTCCCATCATTGCAGCCATTTTAGAAAAGGAAAATGCTGTAGCCTCTTTTCGCGATCTGATCGGCGCGACAAACCCGTCACAGGCAGCTGAAGGAACAATTAGAAAACTATTTGCCACATCTGTTGGAGAAAATGCTGTTCATGGAAGTGACAGTGATGCGAACGCCATCATTGAAGGGAATTTCTTTTTCAGCAACCTTGAAAGGATTTGATCTTTAGATCTGGTTCGATCGTTTGATCTTATTCGGTACAGGTTTTACCGTGTAACCGGCTTTACGCAATAAGTTGATTACTCCTTTGTCGCCGGGTAAGTGACCGGCACCTACAGCTACAACAACGGAATTACCGGGTAAAATGGTTTTTAGCTTCTCGACCCAATTTTTGTTCCTGTTATATAACAAAATATCGGTAAAGTTGGCGATGCCCATGTCAGTCGTTCTTGTTAGCTCCTCAAGTTTTGAGAGATCTTGATCTCTATAGGCCTGCATTAGCTTATCATACTCCTGCGCATCATCACTGGTTCCTTTATCGGCATCGTCGATATATTTTACTAATTGCATTGCCTGCATTTTATAAGGAATGGTGTCAAAAATGCTCATTTGAAAAGACATTGATTCCAATCCTTTCACATTTTTGCCGTATTGCTTTGCTTCTTTCATGATCACTTCCTCCATTGCTTCCGGGGTTGCGCACCCGGTACTTCCTTCCATTAGCATCGAAGCCGCCAAAAGCGGTTTACAGGTTTCCAAAACGGAGAATGGAAGCAAAGTTTCATTGCTCTCGAAGTAATTTTTCACCCTGGTATAGTCCTCTTTACTCAGAAGGTCGGCCAGTGTTGTGTCATTACGCATCTTCATCTTCCTCATTACACCCAGCATCTCAAACAAATTGTCCATATCCACTTCAAAATAAACTGCGTCGCTGTTTTCAATGGCAGTTTTCAAGCTATCACTCAAGAAAGCCTCCTCGGAACAGATCATATGTATTGTACCAAACAGGTAGGATGGCCTCGTTAGTCCATTACCGGATATTTGCCACAATAATGTATTGAAATCCTTCTTATTTTTTTCCTGGGCCAATGTTATTAACGAGGTCATCACCATCAACAAACCAACACTCCATTTCTTCATAAATAAAAAGTTTTATGCAAATTACTAAGATGCGTAGATGATGGAAAATCACAAATAATGCCGGTTTGAATTCTGGCCATTACGTCATTTTAGTCAGTGAGTCAATCTGGTCAGTAAGTCATTAAGTCATTATTTAGGACAATCACCCAATCACCGATCACCAAATGACTTAAATGACCTAATGACCACTCACCACTCACCGTTCGCCATTCACCACTCACCACTATTACCCTATCTTTGCCGGCTATGGCGGAAGCAAGAACAGTAGCTTTTCATACCCTTGGCTGCAAGCTAAATTTTTCTGAAACCTCCACCCTCTCCAGAATGCTTGAAGGTGAAGGCTTCAAAAAAAAAGAATTTGACGAATTGGCTGATGTGTATGTCATCAATACGTGCTCGGTTACTGAAAATGCTGATAAAGAATGTCGCCAGCTGGTTCGGCGTATCCAGCGAAAAGCTCCCCAAAGTCTCGTTGTTATCACTGGCTGCTATGCTCAATTAAAGCCAAAAGAAATTTCTGAGATTCCCGGCGTTGATCTTGTGCTGGGCGCCGCGGAAAAATTTAACCTTGCCACTCATCTTCGAGAATTGAGCAAGGGTGATTCCGCTAAAATTTGCAGTTGCGACATCGGTGAAATTTCAGATTTCCATTCATCTTACTCTATTCATGACCGGACGAGAACCTTTTTGAAGGTCCAGGATGGTTGCGACTATAATTGCTCTTTTTGTACCATCCCTTTGGCAAGGGGCAAAAGCCGTAGCGATTCCATCGATCACGTCATCAAAAATGCTGAACACCTCGCTTTACAGGGTGTAAAAGAGATCGTGTTGACAGGAGTGAATCTTGGAGATTTTCGGAGCCCTCTTCAATCCTCACGCAAAGGGGCAAGTTCTTTGCAACCTCCCCATGAAAGAAAAGAAAATTTTTTTGCGTTAATACAAGAATTGGAAAAAGTGAATGGCATTCAACGCTATCGCATTTCGTCTATTGAACCGAATTTGCTTACAAACGAGATCATTGAATTTGTAGCCAACAGCGACAGGTTCATGCCACATTTTCACATACCCCTGCAAAGCGGCAGCAACAAGATATTGGGCCTGATGAGAAGAAGGTACAAACGGGAATTGTATGCCGATCGTGTTAATCTCATTAAAACTTTAATGCCCCATTGTTGTATCGGTGTAGACGTGATTGTCGGCTTTCCTTCTGAATCCGATGAAGATTTCAAGGAGACATTTGACTTCCTGCATTCTTTGGACATTTCGTATCTACATGTTTTCACTTATTCGGAAAGAGACAATACTCACGCGCTGTCTATAAAGCCAGTGGTTCCCGTACATGTTCGTCACGAAAGAAACAAAACACTCCGTAACCTTTCCTATATGAAGATGCAATACTTCACAGAGCAGCATACCGGCGAGGTTCGCAAAGTTTTGTTTGAGGCCAACGAAAAGAACGGAATGATGGAAGGATTTACTGATAACTACATTAAGGTTACAACACCCTACATGGCCGAATGGGAAAATGAGATCGTAGATTGGAAAATATAGATCGAGGACCAGTTAAATCGTGCGCGGTAAGAACAGAGAAATTTATACCGCCTTGTTATCAGGAAACTTCTTCTTAACTTCTCAGCTCATTTTCAGAATAGAAATATTTCTTTCTCAATTTTAAGAATCAAACTCAATCCAGATTGCATTATGAAAAAATCCCGTCGTCATTTTATCAAACAAACAGCATTTGCAGGAGCAGGTATTATGGCTTCAAAACTTGCCTGGACCGCTCAAAGCTATAATCGGATTATTGGAGCAAATGACAGAGTAAGAGTAGGTGTGGTTGGTTTTTCTGATCGTCATCGCAGCTCACATCTTCCTTGTTTTATGAATCATTATAAGGAATTGAATTTCGAAGTTGTTGCTGTCTCCGATATTTGGAAAAGACGCAGGGAGGAAGGAGCAGCGGTGTGGAAAGACAAGATGCAGCATGATATAACAGCATGCCGTAACAACGAAGACATGTATGATAAAAAGTTAGTGGATGCGGTATTTGTAAGCACGGCTGATTTTCAGCATGCACTGCATGCCATCGAAGCAGTGAAAGCAGGCTGTGACGTCTATTGTGAAAAGCCATTTGCAGAAACAATGGAAGACAATCGTGCTGCATTAAAAACAATAAAGGATTCCGGCAAGATCGTACAGATCGGATCACAAAGGAGAAGCGGAGCAAACTACAAATCGGCAGAGAGTTTTATAAAATCAGGAAAGTTTGGACCAATAACAATGGTTGAATTAACATGGAATGTCAATCAACCCGGCCGCTGGAGGAGACCTGCTTTAGTGCCATTGTTGAAAGAAGAAGATACCGACTGGAAAAGATTTTTATTGAACAGGCCTTTCGAACCTTTTGATCCAAGAAAATATTTAGAGTTCCGTCTGTTCTGGCCTTATTCATCCGGCCAACCAGGTCAATGGATGAGTCACCAGATAGACACGGTGCACTGGTTTAGTGGGCTGCAACATCCGCGCAGCGTTGTGGCAAACGGCGGAATTTATGTGTGGAAAGACGGAAGAAAAAACTGGGACACGATGACAGCCGTTTTCGACTATGGTCCCGAAGACGATTTGACATCGGGCTTCCAGGTTACATTTTCATCGCGAATGCATAACGGGGATGAACACCCGGCGGAGATTTACTACTCCAACGGTGGTGAATTAAACCTGATCACCAATAAGGTCTCGCCCACGGGTGGTCTTACAAAAAGATTTGCCGATGAAATGAACATGCAGCCAAATTTGTTACCCGAAGTAAGCCTGACACAAACTGAACAAGTGGTTGCGTCTGCAAATACCGGGGGAGATCAGCTCACGTCAAATCATGTTCGGAATTGGATGGAATGTGTTCGAAGCCGCAAACAGCCACATGCTCCCGTTGAAGCGGGATATAGCCATTCGATCGCAACCATAATGACAAATGCCGCAGTTCACACAGGTTTGAAAATAACGTTCGATTCAAAAACGCAGGAAGTAATGGCGGGAGAAAAAGTGTTCAAATACTAAGCGCACGCCCATCCCCTGAAGGGAAGCATCGGCGGTGATAGAATATGAATTGGTTTTTTTTTAAACGCGTTGTGTCCTTTCTGATTTTTTGTGACCCATTTATTCGGGAGGAGAAGGTCACGAAGTGCACAAAGAGCCACAAAGAACACAAAGATTGTTACAACTGAAGCCAGAAATGTCTAATAAAAAATATCTTTTATTAATAGCAGGTGTGGTCATGTATTGCACATCATTTTCCCAAAAAGAAATGGTAACGATCGCAAAGGAGAAAAATGAAAACAAGGTCAATATTTTCATAGGACAGAAATTATTCACGAGCTTCTTCTATCCGGACACGCTGGAAAAACCTGTCCTCTGGCCAATCAATGCGTCAAACGGAACAATGATCACAAGAGGATTTCCTCTTCATCCCATGCCAGGTGATCCCACCGATCATCCCCATCACGTTGGCCTTTGGTTCAATTTCGAGAAAGTAAACGGATTGGATTTCTGGAATAACTCATTTGCAATTCCTGCAGACAAAAAACATTTGTATGGTTGGATAAAAACGGACAAGATCATCGAAACGTCAAATGGTGATAGGGGTGAATTATCGTATCATGCGAACTGGGTGAATCAAAAAAATGAAGTGTTGCTGGAGGAAACAACAGGATTTGAATTCAGCGGAACTCCTCATTGGCGAATCATTGACAGATCAACTACATTAAAGGCAAGCACCGATATTCTGTTTGCAGATGCAAAGGACGGGATGCTGGGATTGAGAGTGGCACACGAATTACAAATCCCTTCAATGACAGATCAAAAATTCACAGACGACAAAGGAAATGTAACGATTGTCAAGAAAAGCACAGACAGCATTGCAACTGGCAATTACCTTACGAGTGAAGGAAAACAAGGTGATGATGCGTGGAGCACAAGAGCTGCCTGGTGTAAAATGTATGGCAAAATGGGAAATGATTCGATTAGCATTGTTGTCATCGATCACCCCAGCAATCCAAATTACCCCACTTTCTGGCATGCACGCGGTTACGGTTTATTTGCAGCCAATCCCCTTGCTGAGAAAATATTCACCAATGGTAAAAGCGAAAAAAATCTTCGGTTGAAAAAAGGTGAATCGGTTCGCTTTTATTACAGGATCATCATTCATGACGACAAGGAAACCATTACTGCAAAACAATTAAATGAAATGGCCAAAGAATTCGCCAAGACAAGCCCTGATAAGTGAGCCGGACATTGTCATCCTTGATCGTTGTGCGTCATTCCCGCCTCGTTGGTATATTTGTCAAAACGATTGTCAATGAAAAGAATTACCGCATTCTTGCCCCTCCTATGCTTAGCAAATTTCGTTTGCCTCCAGGCGATTGCTCAAAAACTGCCCACACGATGGGACGAAATAACAGCGAGTGATTGGAATAATGCTTTGACCAAAAGCAATAAAACCTGTATTCTTCCTATTGGCATATTGGAAAAACATGGTCCACATGTGCCAATAGGCAGTGACCTCATACGTGTACGTGAGTACGCATTGCGTGCTACACAAAAAGAATACGCTGTCGTGTTCCCCGATTATTTCTACGGACAGATAAACGAAGCCAAGCACCAGCCCGGCGTTTTTGCATTACCCGAAAGAGTGGTATGGGATCTATTGGAAAATACATGCGATGAGATTGCGAGGAATGGATTTAATAAGATCATTATTGTAAACGGCCACGGCGGAAACCCTGAGTTGATAAAATACTTTATTCAAACAAGACTGGAAAAAGAAAGAAATTATGCTGTGTATTTTTTCCAGCCGTCTTCTGATTCTGCATTTAACAAACAAGTAGCCTCCTTGCGTCATTCGGATCCTCAGGGCGACCAGCACGCGGGCGAAAGAGAAACATCGGAGGTTTTATATTTTCGTCCCGAACTCGTGCAATTGGACAGCGCAAAAAATGAATCCGGCAAAAATCAGAACCGGTTGTCTATCCCGAATGTATACACGGGCATCTGGTGGTACGCCGATTATCCAAATCACTATGCGGGTGAAGGCGACAAAGCGACAACAGCGCTCGGCAAACTGGTAGCGGACCATACCATCAACCAGTTAATTGATGCCATCAAGGCTATTAAGGCTGACGACAAAACGTTGATGCTACAGAAAGAGTTTTTTCAACGGGTGAGGAAGTGAACGGGAAACTTAGGCGAACAATGGAGCTAACGTTCACCTTTTCGCGTCCAACTGACTGTCATAAAAGCAATGGCGGGTTAATAATCCACCCGACCATCCGCAGCATTTGCGCGTGCTAGCCTGGTAATAACGCAAAATATTTCCTTCTTGAAGCTCTTGGTGTGTCACCGAAGTTGTCCCTCCACCAATTATTATCATTGAACAATGGCTTGGGCGGCTCGTTTGGTTTTCTCCATTTTAAAGACTCGCGAAAAGAAAAATGACTGAACAAACGCATAAATTCCCCGAGATAAATGTCCGCAACTCTCGTGTTTCCTCTAACGACAATCATGTTCTCATCATTTTCATCAGTTGAAGCATCGCTGAAATTTGCTGAGCCGGCAATAACAATTGGGTCATCGGTCAATGGATCAACCAGCATGAATTTATTATGGATATAGCGTACGTTCGAATTCAGGCCCGTAAGATGTTCCTCGACCCAGCCGTCAAAATCATTGGTTCGAATAAAATCCCCGATCGCAAAAACATTTTCCGGCATATTCCTCAATTTCTGAATTGCTTCCTCTTCGTCTTTCTTCTCCTGGCTGCCTTCCTTTAACGGACGCGTAGCTTTTTCCAAAAGAGCCAGACGAAAAAGCGCAGTACTATTCTGATAAACGTCTTTAAAGATTTTATTTAGTCCAAAGGCAAAGGTCATGAATAATCCTTTTTTAGCTGACATAGCCAAATCAGCATAGTAAGTAAGGGCGTCGAGGTTTGCTCTCGGACTAAAAATTGGCGTTGTTCCTACCGGTGGGGGATTTGAGGGAACCTTTGTTAATATTTCAACTTCCTCTCTAGTGTCCGCAACCGACGGGTCTTTTGCCAATTCCTCCCAATAGGATAAATAGGCCTGTGCCAGATCTTCATCTTTCACAACGTGTGCAACATTCGAGTGTCCAAAGATGCCACCATCAGAAAAATTTGTTCCACCTGTCCACACGCAAACGGGTTTTCCATTCTCCAGTTTAACAATAAACTTATTATGGGAAATAAATGACTTGCCTTCCGTCCTTGGGGTACACAGATTAGCAATTCCAATCTTTTCAATCGTTATTTTATTTTCTTTCTGTGGTTGCGCTTTTCTTGAATCATAAACAATTTGTATGTCAACCCCATTGTCAGACGCCTCCTTAATTACTTCCAAAAAATCTTCGTAGTGAAATTCATACGCCGCGATACGAAGAGAATGGACACCCGGTTGACATGTCTGAACAAATTTTTTCATTGCCTCATATAAACCCCTCGACAGCCAAATCCATGCGGCATTGTTGGCCACCTTGTCGGGTTTTTTATCCCCGAAGCGTCTTACATATTCTTGCGAGGCAGCTGTTCCCCTATTAAAATACACATCGTGTTTTACTTCATCCGGTTCTTCCGTAGTAATATCAACGGACGTTTTTAAAAACTCGGTGAGGGTTTCGGGGGTTCCTTTTAATGCGGTAATGGTGTAGGTATAATTATATCCGGGCTTTGCGGAATAATCAGCCCATTGAAAGCCTTGGATCGGATGATCCTTCGTTGAATAAAGCGAACCGGAGGGAAATCCAGGATCTGTTTCTTTAAAACATTTCATACCCTGGAGAAAATAAGACTCATTTTCCTTGTGATCGACACGATGAATGGAAAAACCAAGTAAACCGTCGCATTTATCTTCCGGTAAATTATAACCAAGAACCACGACATAAGTTCCGGAAATTGCGACCACTTTTAAATCATTTGAATCTTCGATAACTCTCATAAAAAGTAGTTTTATAGATGAAAAATCAATGTGCCAAACTAGGATGCTCGACAAGGGTCGGGAATTAACCAGGGTAGCAATAAATGAATAACTGTCTTCAGCGTGGTTGGTGGATTAACTGATTGATTGGAATCTTTTGAGGTAGTTCCGATTGGAGACAAAAGATACAAAATACAACTGGAAGGACAATGACATCTTCCAGGGCGGAACTTGTAAAAGGCTGCTGCCGGGAAAATCATCACTTCATCTTCAAGTATTGTTGGCTCCTGGCAACGGCTTGATTCGGACCCAAAGCATTTTCGCATGGCAATGCCGGTTTCTTTTATAGATTCTTAGTCGAAGTTTTTGCAGAAAGGGAAACAAAGTTTTTTCCCCCATAGGGAAATGCCAACACGAGCTAGATTAGCCATTTAAAACGCTGGACAAATGCTAAAGAAGGGTTGTCAGCCACGACCTAGAGAAACATTTTGTAACTTTCGCTGCTGGAATGAAATGGAAGATCACCACATTACTGTGTTTCATTGCAACAACGGTCGTTGTCATCAGTTCCTGTTTTACCAAAAACAGCGGAGATAAATTACCCGATAAGGTCAGCTTCAACTTCGACATCCGGCCAATTCTTTCCGATAAATGTTTTAAATGTCATGGTCCCGACGCCAATAAAAGACAAGCACAGTTAAGGCTTGACATACCCGACAGTGCTTTTGCTCCATTGAAGGAAACCAAGGGCGCTTTTGCGTTGGTGCCAGGCAAACCGGACGAATCAGAACTTTATAAACGTATCTCCTCCAGTGATACGTCTTACATGATGCCGGAGCCCGAATCACATTTGGGCGCGCTGACTGAACATGAAATTAAATTGTTCAGAAAATGGATAGAACAGGGTGCTCATTATGAAACGCACTGGGCATTCGTCCCACCCAAAAAAAACCCCCTGCCAAAAATCAGCAATAAAGATTGGGCAAGGAACGAGATCGACTATTTTATATTACAAAAACTGGATGAAAAGAATCTGTCTCCTAATGATGAGGCTGACAAGGAAAGACTATTAAAACGAGCATCAGTGGATATTACAGGCTTGCCTCCTTCACTGGATATGATGGACAGGTTCCTTCATGATACATCGCCAAATGCTTATGAGAAAATGATCGATGAGTTAATGGCCATGCCGCAATATGGAGAGAAGATGGCAGTGCATTGGTTGGATGTGGCGCGCTATGCTGATAGCTATGGATACCAGGATGATAACATACGCACTCAATGGCCCTGGCGAGATTGGGTAATCCACGCGTTCAACGAAAATCTTCCGTACGATAAGTTTCTCGTATGGCAGATTGCGGGAGACATGTTGCCCAAGGCAACGAAAGAACAAATGCTCGCGACGGGTTTTTTTCGTAATCACAAATACACGGAAGAAGGCGGAGTCATCGACGAGGAATACAGGATCGAATACCTGATCGACAAAACCAAAACATACGGAAAAGGCATATTGGGTCTTACCATTGAATGTGCGCAGTGTCACGACCACAAGTATGATCCCTTTAAACAAAAAGATTATTATTCGTTGCTGGCATTTTTTAATAATACCAAGGAAAAAGGTTACGAAGGAGACGTATCAGTTTCAAAGCCGGCTAAAAATCCCTTGATCCATATCAGTGACTCGGATATAAAAGCAGTTTTACCCTTCATAAACAAAAAAGATACAGGTGATTTAACGGTATCAGTTATGGCGGAGGACACTCTGCGAAAAACCTTTGTTCTCAGTCGTGGTGTGTATAATATGCCAACGACGGAAGTAGAACCCCACGCGATTCCTGCGGTGATGAAGTTTGACGAAAGCAAATTTCCACGAAACAGGCTGGGCCTGGCCCAATGGACCGTTGACACAAGAAACCCATTGACAGCAAGAGTATTTGTGAACCAACTCTGGCAGGAAATTTTTGGAAGAGGTATTGTTAAAACTACCGGAGACTTTGGAATGCAAGGTGAATTACCTTCTCATCCTGAATTACTCGATTGGCTGGCTGTAGATTTTATGGAAAATGGATGGGATATTAAGCGACTGATGAAAAAAATTTTATTGTCAGCCACTTATCGCCAGTCTGCGCAGATAACGGACAGTAAATTGAGAATCGATCCGGAAAATATTTATTTATCGCATGCACCGAGAGTCAGGCTTGCAGCCGAATTAGTTCGTGATCTTGTTTTGTGCAGCAGCGGTTTGCTGAAAAAAACAATTGGCGGTCCAAGTGTAAAACCTTACCAGCCGAAAGGTTTATGGGAAGCAGCTACATCGGGTCGCGGGGTTTTGGCAACTTATAAGCAAGATGAAGGGGACGCATTGTACAGGAGAGGTATGTATACGTTTATCAAGCTTACCGTCCCGCCACCCTCGATGGCAATATTTGATGCGAGCAATCGTGATCAATGTGAAGTAAAACGCCTGAAAACAAATACACCTTTGCAAGCGCTGATGATGATGAACGATCCAACAGTGTTGGAAGCTTCGAGAGTGCTGTCGCAAAAGCTGGTCACTGAACATTCTAATCCCGATGAAAAGATCATCAAAGCATTCCGGCTTATCATTTGCCGCAATGCGACAGAAAAAGAGTTGGTTATTTTAAGAAACTATTATACCGAACAGCTGCAGTTGTTTCGACAAAAAAAATTGAATGCGGCGACAACATTGAACGTGGGTGAATACCCATTGGATAGAAAACTGGACCAGGATATTTTGGCTGCTATGATGAAAACTGTAACTATGATTTACAACATGGACGAAGCGATTGTGAAGTGATGAATCGTGAGTCGTGAGTAAGCCTTGATAGTGGGAATCATTATTGACGAATGACTATTCACGACTCACGACTCACGTAAAATAAAACTTATGGAAAAAGAAATTTTGGAACATGGTCTCAACATAAACCGGCGACGGTTCTTGTCGAGATTAAGTTTAGGTATTGGAAGTGCGGCGCTGGGTTCTTTGTTGATCCCCGACTTATTTGGAGGAGGCAGCGAAGAGGAAGCGATGGTGACGGGCCTTCCGCATTTTCCTCCAAAAGCAAAAAGGATCATTTACCTTTTCCAGAATGGAGCACCTTCGCAACTAGACCTCTTTGATTACAAGCCCAAGCTCAATGAAATGTTTGGTGAAGAACTGCCTGCATCAATCAGGATGGGTCAACGGCTTACAGGCATGACAGCGGACCAGAAAAAATTTCCGCTGGCCGGTTCTTATTTTAAATTCGATCAGTACGGCGAGCACCGCATGTGGTTCAGTGAATTGTTGCCGAACATTGCATCAATAGCCGATGAGCTTTGCGTGATTAAAACATTACATACAGAAGCTATCAATCATGATCCCGCATTGACTTTTTTTCAAACCGGAGCACAGGTAGGTAATCGACCAAGCATGGGAGCATGGCTGAGTTATGGCCTTGGAAGCGAAAACAAAAACCTGCCGGCATTTTGTGTGTTACTGTCAAAGGGCAAAGGAAATGGGCAGGGTGTTTATTCAAAATTATGGACAAATGGGTTTTTAGATTCCATTCACCAGGGCGTACAATTCAGCAGTGGTGAAAATCCGGTGTTATATTTAAATAACCCTGAGGGGATCGACAAGGCCGACAGGAGGAGGATGCTGGATAATTTATCGGCATTGAATGAGGAATCGTATAAAGAATTTGAAGATCCGGAGATCCACACAAAGATCCAACAATATGAAATGGCTTACCGAATGCAAACAGCCATCCCGGAAATAACAGACCTGAGCAAAGAGCCCGAAGACACTATTAAATTATATGGACCTGACTGTTTGATACCTGGCACATATGCAGCTAACTGCTTACTGGCACGCAAACTCTCCGAGAAAGGTGTTCGTTTTGTTCAGCTGTATCACCAGGGTTGGGATGGCCACGGCAATTTACCTGCAGAGATCAGGGGACAGTGTATGGATACGGATCGGGCAAGTGCCGGATTGATCAGGGATCTCAAACAACGTGGTTTATTGGATGAGACACTGGTGATATGGGGCGGAGAATTTGGCCGTACCAATTATTGCCAGGGCGTTTTGAAAAAAGAGAACTATGGCAGAGATCATCACCCGAGATG
>DASYSW010000330.1:0-7360 GCA_036002905.1 Chitinophagaceae bacterium | reverse complement strand
CCATTGGCAGCATACTGAAAAGAATGAACAGATCCGATCGCAGAATAAATCGGATCACCTATACCTTGGCCAGTGATTTGATAAGAGCGGAAAGTGTTATTGCCATACTCATGAGCAATTAACCATTGATTATTCCCTGTGATTCGTTCTGTACTTTTTGCAAATAGTAAAACATTTTTCTGCACAATACCTCCTTTGCCACCATTCATTTTCAAATCAAAAAGTGAATAACGTAATTCATTTCCTGACACACCATTGATGGCTTGTGTGGTGAAAATGTAATACAATGTTTCATCGCCTGGCACAGGTATAATTAGTGATGACTGTGTAGAGTTAGGATCGCCTCCAATTCCTGACGTAATCGAAGTGTTGGTTTTATCCCACACCTGATCGCCATCTGTATAAAAAATGGTTTGACCATTTCTATCACAGACGATAGCACAACCAGCTGGAGCATTCATGGCACTGGTATTAAGTGCCTTGGGTGGTTTCTTATTAAAATCAATTCCGGCTTTGTTGCCAAAGTACCAAATGTTCGATCGCTGATCGATGGTTCCGTATTCTTTTACCGTCACTCCCGCGTAGGTGGAGCATCCGCTGCCATCAGTTGCCACTACATAATAATAACCTGCGGAGTCTGGTTTGAGTGTTGCTCCCGTTTGCCCATTAGACCAATTATAGGAAGAGACCGTGCCTCCGCTGGCTTTTGCTGTTACTGAAAATTGTTTTGGAGTGGAGCTTCCGCGTGGTGGTGGAAATTCTGAACGGCATGCCGTAGTGTCTGATGGTAATTGCAGTTTTAACAGAAATGGATTCATAGTAACAGGCTGCATTACTGTTTGTACGTTTCCTTGATAGTAAGCTGTGAGCGTTACATTATAGGTCTTGGCCATTTTGAATTTATGTACCGGGCTCCAATCCGTCACGCTTGTAGTGTCTCCAAAATCCCAATGCAAACTGTCGGCATTGGGCAGAACAGTTGGAAAGAAAGTGGTGTTGTTATTTTGACAAGTACCAACTGATGTAAAAGATAAAGTGAGGATAATCTTAACCTTTGGAATAAACGCAGGAAACTGTGTCCCTTTAAAATCGATCGCACCAAATGGCAAAGGAGTTTGAATTACGCTGGAAGCGATCGTGTCTGTCTTTGTAAATTGTTCAACTAGAAAAGGCCCACCAGCTGCGGTTTGATAGATGTGATAGATTGTACTGTCGGGGGCTAACTGCAATCCCCAACTACGAAACTCAGGAGTTTTGAGTACACTAGTCAATGTACCGCTTGGATTGAGGTAATCATACTGAAGCACATCAGCATTGATACCGGTTTCACCTACGCGTGAGATATACAAATATTGCCCTGCTTGATCCCACTGAATATCATAAATGGATTGAGGTTGAGTAGTCGCCGTGCCAGTATTATAAAGATATCGATCGAATGTCAATGCCCCGGTTGCATCATCAAAAGTGAGAATGATGGCATCTGTTTTTGAATCTTGTGCGGATACTGCAAGTTTTTTCAGCTTTCTATTGTAAGAAAAATTAGCAACAGAAGTTGGAAGCCCAAGCCCCGAGCTGACAGTGGTGTTAAATGTTCCTCCGGTAAAGCTTGCTTTGTCAATAAGTGTCGCAGAGTAATTTTGCGAACTATTCTGATGCGTGATTAACCAATAATCTTTGCCATTGGCATGTGGAATAATCGTCATTCCTTCCGAGCGGTTGGATAAACTTGCAATAGCAGAATTTTTTGGAGCAGTAATGTCTCCCAAAGGTGGTGCTGGGAAAACTGCTCCTCCGAATGATTTCATATCCACTAGGCTCACAGCAACTGAGCCACCTGTTGTGAAGTTGGCTGAATTTGTAAATACAAAAAATTTGGTAGAATCGCTCGGCACAGGACAAATCACAACAGGCTGGTTGGCTGATGTATTGCCTAGCAGTCCAGATCCGTTGGGCATTACAGTATGAAATGCATTATAAATTTTTGATCCATCGGTATAAAATAAAAGATCAGCCGTGGATGGATCAGTAGCTACAGCACTTCCACCAGTACCAAAAGGAATTACTTTGTCGGTAACAGTAAATGCTTTGTTGGTTGACCGGTTAAATCGGATCGCGTTGATCGAATTCCCAAAATACCAGTTGTGCTGCGCCAGGGTTTGTGCCTGTGAAGTGATTGTTGCCGTCAACAAAATGAGAATGAATAAAGACCTTTTCATAACTCCAAGAATTTTCCACCCATCTAACTTCATCAACTTGTATTTTATATGCTATTTGATTTCTGTGAACAGTATTAAGAGCGTTATCAAACGCATCATTAGCCAAAGTTAAAACGCCCAATACCCACTAAATTATACAATTTGATCAAAAATATCGTTAGATAGATGAATGCCCTGGATTTGTCGATAAATGTTTTTTTAAATGTCATGAAACAACTTAATTTGCTTGGATGAGTGTAGAAAAATCCCCCGAAAGGATGTACAAGTTGGTGGTTTCGCTGGTGGTATTAATGCTTGCAGCGGGGGAAACTGTAACTGCTCAGGACCCTCAATTCTCTCAATTTTATGCAGCCCCATTATATCTGAATCCGGCTTTTGCAGGATCCACAGGTCAGGCTCGAGTTGGTTCGAACTATCGCAACCAATGGCCGGCAATTGATGCCAACTTCAACACGATTTCTGCCTATGCTGACTTTTATATCGAAGATAAAAACAGTGGTGTGGGTGTGATCATCAGCAAAGACCGTGAGGGATTGCTTGGCTTGCAGTCGATAAGTATTGGCGCACAGTATGCCTATGAGTTGAGGCTCACCAAAGGCCTTTCGTTCAGACCTGGTGCCCAAGTGTCTCTTTACAATCGCTCTATTAATTTTGATAAGCTCACGTTCGGTGATCAATTTAATCCACTAACAGGCCAGGTGAGAGATCCTAATTCTGTGGAAAATTTGAACACAGGTCAATCCAAATTTTTTCCTGACCTGACACTGGGTGGATTATTTTATTCCAAGCAAGGATGGTTTGGCGTTACTGCCGCACACATCACGCAACCCGATCAGTCGTTGGCGGGACAGAAAGATCTTTTGCCTATGAAATTAAGCGCTCACGCGGGTTGGAAATTTTATTTAACACCTGGCGTAATGGGCCAAGGTTTTTATAACCGACCTCGCGAACGGAGCATTGCACCCACATTTCAATACCGGCACCAGGGACAGTTTGATCAAATGGATATCGGTGTTTATTATACACTAGAACCGTTGGTGATCGGAACCTGGTACCGCGGAGTTCCTTTCAAATCAGTGAATGGAATTGTCAACAACGAATCCATCGTGTTGCTGATCGGCTTCACCAAAAAAGGAGACAAGGATATTTTGAACATTGGCTACAGCTACGATTATACTATTTCCAAACTCGGGCCTGGCAGCGGAGGTGCACATGAATTTAGTATTGTGTACAGCTGGAGCACCCGCGATCCCCGCAAGCCACCGAAAGACAAGCTGTATATTCCTTGTCCTGATTTTTGATTTAGGGATAAATGAAAACAGAGAGTTTGCCTAGTTTATAGTTGATTTATGGCGCCAATACATATAATCGTTTTCATGCTAGTAATTCAAGTCATAGGATACATTTTACTTGACAAATACAACTTGAGTAAATGGAAATATCTCGTGCTAGGAATTATTTTAATATTAAATGTCTTCATTCTGCCGGATTATTTTATTCCACATAATCCAAATCATAAACCAATATGTGGTATGCCTGCAATGGGGATTACTTTGGCATTTTGGATAATTGGCGGAGGCACGACTTTAGTAACACACTTCGTTTACGGAATATTTCAAAAGTATCTATTAAGGGGATAAAATTCCTTTCTCGCGTAGTCTCAGTTTTTTAGGACTTACTTAACTTAACGATTACTTTATCGCATCCAACGTTGCTTCAATAATATACCGCACATCACTGTTGGTTGTTTTTTGAAGCAAACTTTTCAAAGTAGCTTCGGCAGGCTTTGCATCTTTCCCGATTTTTCCCAGCATCAAAATAATTTGATAGCGAAGTCCACCATCTTGTTCGGTAGTGGTTTGTAGTCTATTGACTAAAGGTTGTACTGCTGGCTTACCGATTTCTACAAGGGCAGCTTTGGCACGGTCGGCTTCTTCGTAGTTGTAACTTGTCACCATTTTTATCATTCGGTCGATGGCTTTTGTGTTTGAGGTCTTTCGATGACCTAATACTTCAACAGCTAAAGATTGAATCTCTGTCATCTTCTCTTTGTCTTCCAGACTTTTTCTGTCGAGCAATGAAACGAGTGTTGGCTCCAATGTTTTGGAAACTTCTTTCATTTGCACCAGCAGCTTCATCACACGCAACTGTTCGTCGAGATTATTTCCTTTTAAAATATTATCCGCCTCTATAGTTGTTGGGATTACTCCAGGAACGGGAATACTATTTTGTACGCAGAAATTAATTCGATCCTCTTTTTGGCTGTTGTAAGGCGAAAGCATGGCGTATTCTGTGAACCTACTTTTACATTGAGTCACAAATACTTTTAAATCCTCGGCAGGATATTCTTTACTGATTCGTTGGTTGGTGCTCTCGTTAGTAGTGAGCCGAAATTCAAATGCAAAATCATACAACTCTTCGTGAGCTTTTTCAAATGAGTAGTCATTAAAGAAGCGAATCAGCCAACCGAGTACTTTACCTTTATCTTCCTGTATGTCGACATCCTTATAGAGCGTGTTGAGCTTTGAATAAACTTTCGGAGCAGACTTTCCATCGATCGTCAGATTTTTTGAAAATGTTTCGTAGAGATAAATTCTCAGTTCTTGTTTTTTGTCCAGGCCTTCCCACACTTCGAAGAATGCATCGTTAAAAGTCATTGGCCGAGGTAGACCGAGCTTTTGATTTATCGCTAAAGTGATCAATTGATTGATCCGATCTTTTAGTTGTTCAGGTTGGTCATCGGTTCCGCCGATCAAGTAACGTACATAACTCGACAAAGAATAGTTACCAACTTTTTTCATTGCAGAGAATCCAGACCTCCATTCTTCTTCATCGATGTGTTTGTCGTCATCCCAGTAGCGACAGATTTCATAGGCGCGCTCGTCATTGGTTGGGAATGCGATCGTATCCAGTGTTGCTGCAAGAAATCTTTTGTAATCTGATGGGTAAAGGTGATAGCGCGAAAGTGAATAAATCAAATTGTAATGAAGTTGACCGCATTGATTATCAAATGGGGTTTTCATGCCTTCATTAACAGCGGCGTTTATTTTTTCCTGAGTCGAAAGATCTTCTAACCAAACTTTAAATGCCTGCACTTTTTGGTTGCAAATTTCTTCTTTAGATTTTGCTACTGTTTGTTGCGCTGGGTTGATTTGATTGATAATTGTAATATTTGCGGGAGTTGCTACGTTTTGAGAATTGGTCTGCGTTGCTTGGGTTGGAACTGATGTTTCAAATAATGTTTTAATATTCTTCGTCATTTTGATTCGCCCGGAATAACTGGTAATAATTTCTCCTGAAGTCACATCAATCAACCGGCCGCTTACTTCAACGTATGTTTTTAATTTGGTATATGTGCCTGAGAATAGAGCGTCAAGAGGAAGAAGCTGGCCAATTTTTAGAGCTTCACTGGGTTTCATCATACCGCTAAGCATGAGTTCGTTTTCTTTGAAAACAGCATCAAGACGTTGCCGCTCCAGCACTTTGAAAGCCTGTGGCTTTTCGGATAATTTTCCAGAAATAGATTCGGTGAGGTATTCGCCAAAAGCTTTTGACGTCTCAGCAGAATTAGAAGATACAAATGGAACAACGGCAATTCGAAACTGTTTTCCTGCAGGAACATTCGCTTCAGTTTTCTGAACCAGCTCGGCAACAACTTGTGAATGTTCTTGAACTTTTTGAGCAAAAGAAGCAACATTCAAACAAAATAAAAATACGATCAAATTTTTACCTATCATGGCAATAAGATTGATTGAATAATTATTCTTCCCCGTGTTCTCCGATTTTACAAATGTTATCTACACCTATATGCAACAGCGCATCGCCTGCATTAACTACAGGATTATTATTTAACCCGATAACATATCCATCTGAAGGAGATTTAACTTCTTCTTTGTATTCGCCGAAAGGATCGGTGATGTTCCCTACTAATTGATTTTTAGAAATAAGTTCTCCGCATTGCACTACCGACCGAAAAAGACCTGCTGTATGTGCTCGAGCCCATGAAGAGCTCCAAATGATTTTGTTTTCTTCTTTTGGTTTGGGAGCTTCATCAATCATTCCTAAATGTTTCATCAAACGCAATGTGCCACTGATACCTTCTTCGATAGCATGCTGATCGAAGCGTACCGATTCGCCTCCTTCGTAAACTATGATGTGTTTATTTTTTTTTGAAGCGGTGAGCCGCAATGAATGTGGGCGAAAGGGAGCATCCAAAGTAAATGGTGCGTGAAATGCATTAGCCAATTCTACATTTATTTGTTCTTGCATCACGCAGCGCACTTGCGGATAATTCGTTCGCATTGCTCCACCTGTGTGAAAGTCGACACCATAATCAATGAAAGGCAAAACATCATGTGTCATGTGATAAGCAACTCGTGCGGCTAATGAACCTGTTTTGCTTCCAGGAAAAGATCGATTAATATCCTTGCCGTCGGGCACCTCGCGAGAATAATTTAAGAAACCGTAAATGTTAATCACCGGCATGCAAAGCACTGTTCCCCTCTTTACTCGATTATACCCTAAGTCAATAATTCTGCGCACAATTTCCATTCCGTTGATTTCATCGCCATGCATACCAGCTGTGAGCGCGAGTACAGGGCCATCTTCAATGCCTCGATAAATGTAAATTGGAGTTTCGATTTTCGTTCGCGAAGGCAGTCGCGCAATGTTGATGCTAATTTCTTTAAACTCGCCCGGGCGAATCTCATGTTCGGCAATTGAAATACTCTTAGACATTTGATACCAGAATTTAGGACTTAGGTCTTGGGATTGGAATTTGTGTTAGGCGTTTATTTTATCTTTTTGGATTTTCTTTGAGCCAGCGTGCTCTTCAATGTATTTATAAATTTTGCCGGCTATGTCAACCCCCGTTGCTCCTTCAATCCCTTCTAACCCTGGCGAAGAATTCACCTCAATAATTAGAGGTCCACGTTTTGATGGGAGCATATCTACACCGGCTACTCCAAGTCCCATTTTTTTTGCAGCTATAATGGCAGCATGTTTTTCATGTCGATTAAGTTTAACTACGGTAGCATAGCCACCGCGATGCAGATTACTTCGAAACTCGCCATCGCGTGCTTGCCTGCGCATGGCACCGACTACCTCGCCATTGACAACGAATGCCCGAATATCTGCGCCTTTTG
>DASYSW010000329.1:0-1509 GCA_036002905.1 Chitinophagaceae bacterium | reverse complement strand
ATTTATCAACATAATGGCGTTTCTCCTGCAGAGGAGGCAGAAAGGTTGGATTCTGTTAGTATATTAGTTCATTAAAGTTCAACCCATCAAACCTTCTGTCTTATGGATGCAAATTCCCTGACCAAAACGAAACGTTACGGCAATGACAATGACCAGATCATTCCTTACTATGTATTAAGGGTATTAATCGGCGCCGCCGGTATTTGTCTTCCATTTTTATTGGTCATAGGAAAACTGATCTTCAATGGAACGTTTCAACTGGAATATTCCATAAGCGATTACTATGATAATGGAACAGCGGGTGATGTGTTGGTTGGAGTATTATTTGCACTGGCCTTCTTCTTAGTCTCTTACAAGGGATACGCACCCATTGATAGTATAGCTGCAAATTTTGGATGTGCCTTTGCATTAGGCGTAGCACTGTTTCCAACAACAAGCCCAACCAAATTTGTGCACTATTCTCATTTTGTTTTTGCACTGTTACTTTTCTCAGATTTTATTTTCTTTTCCATCTATTTGTTCAGGAAGAAAAATCCAAATCCGACTGCTCAGAAGGAAAAGCGAAATGCAGTTTATCTTACTTGCGGCATTATTATGATCGTATGCATCGTTGCCATTGCTGCGTCGGAACTTTTCTTAAGCAATGATATCCGGAACAGGTTAAATCCCGTTTTCTGGATGGAATCGCTCGCCCTATTTTCATTCGGCTTTTCCTGGATCACAAAGGCGGAGATGGTGTTTGGTGATGGAAAGAAAAAATAATGGATTTCACTTACCCTGGACGTTCAAGCATAAATACAAAGTCGCGGTGATCCCTGGAAAATCTCGATTGATCGTAAAGATGGAGATAGTCTATCAACCTCTTTCCCCCGCTTATCACATTGGTAAGATGAACTAGTGTCCTTTCCGTATTATTGCCGGCTAAATGCTCTACCACATGCTCGTTAAAACAGATCTAAAAAAGACTGTGCTGATCACGGTCATTCAGTTTGTGTTCATCATTATTTTGGCGCAGCCGGGCGTTCCATTTACAAAGTGGACAACTGACGGCAACGCTTATTACCAGGTGGAAAAAGGCGAGATCTTTAAAATAGGATTGCCTTCGCAAAAAAAAGACACATTTATCAATAAGAAACAGTTGACGCCACAGGGAGGCAAGACAATTGTCCCGCGGAGTTTTCAATTGTCGGCTGACGGCACTAAAGCACTGATCTATACCAATGCTAAAAAAGTATGGCGTTATCCCACCCGTGGCGATTACTGGTTGCTCACTCTTTCCACCGGTGAATTGAAACAATTGGGAAAGGGAAGACCCGAATCTTCATTACAGTTTGCCAAATTTTCTCCAGATGGCAGCAAAGTAGCCTATGTAAGTGAGCACAACATTTATGTGGAAGACGTGGCAAGTGGTGGTGACATAAAAAAACTCACCGACGACAAAGGGACAAAAAAACTTATCAATGGTACATTTGATTGGGTATATGAAGAAGAATTTTTTTGCCGGGATGG
>DASYSW010000328.1:0-6391 GCA_036002905.1 Chitinophagaceae bacterium | reverse complement strand
AAATCGGATCGGCTATTCTTAGCCGATCCTTTTTTATGTAGCCAACATTGAATCACGATTCAGCTTCTGTTGCGTCGCACTCTTGTGCGTTCGGTAACTCTGTTTATCTTTTTTCAGCGGCCGAAAAGCCGTTGCTATTTCACCATTCACCATATGTTCTTAACTTCAATTTCAATTCTTAACAATGCAGACAATCATTATTACCGGCGTGTCAGGAAATCTTGGGCAGGCGGTGGCAAAAAAATTTTTAAGTGAAAATTTTAAAGTAATCGGAACTGTCATTCCAAATGATCCGGTTCCATTAACTATCTCCAATCCAAATTTTGAAACCGTAATCGTTGACCTGATGAACGAAGATGACTCTGAAAAATTTATTCAATCTGTAGTTGACAAAAATAAAGCCATTGATGTGGCAGTGCTGACCGTAGGAGGTTTTGCAACGGGATCAATTGCAGAAACAAAAATGGCGGATATCCTAAAACAACACAAATTGAATTTCCAAACGACGTATCACGTAGCGCGACCTGTATTTGCTCAAATGCTGAAGCAGGGTAGTGGACGGATCTTCCTCCCGGGTGCAAGAACAGGGAGTGATATGAAGTTCAGCAAGGGAACCACGGCATATGGACTTTCTAAATCACTTATCTTTCGTTTAGCGGAGTTAATGAATGAGGAAGCTAAGGGAAAAAACGTTCTTACTTCAGTCATCGCTCCGAGCATAATTGATACACCGCAAAACCGCCAGTCAATGCCAAAAGCCAATCCCGGTGATTGGGTAAGGGCGGAAGATATTGCCAATATTGTCTATTTCTATTCTACAAGCGACGCATCGGTATTGCGGGAGACAGTACTAAAAGTCTACAATAATGCTTGAATAATAAGTGATGACTGATGAGTAATGAGTTAGTTACGTTTATGTCATGAATTAACTCAGCCTCCTAACTCCTGAATTTTAACGAGTAATGAATAATAATGGATGATGATTTGGCATGACATTGGTATCTTTGCGACCGCTGTTGAAAAAATTTTTCTTTAACCCTAAAAAAAACGATATGAGAACAAAGCTTCTTTTAATTGTTTTATTTGCTTTTACCCTTTCTAAGTCTGCATTCTCGCAACAATCAAGAGCTATCGTAAAAGCCGGTGTCAATCTCGCCAATGTTTCCACTACTAACGATGGCAACATAGACGATGCGAATATGCTAACCAGTTTCCAGGTTGGTATTGTAGGAGACATTCATGTAACCAGCCTGCTTTACTTTCAACCGGGACTGGTGTTTACAGGCAAGGGATCAAAGATTCAAATAGGCAGACCAGAGGAAAATTTGTATGCAAAACAAACTTCCAATCCGTACTATATCGAAGTGCCCGCCAATCTTGTTGTTAAATTGCCATTCAACTCCGAAAGCCATTTCTTTATTGGTGCAGGACCTTATGGTGCTATTGGAGTCGCGGGTAAAGCAAAAACAGATATGACTGTTTTAGGCTTTAGCTCAAGCACGGACAATAAAATTGAGTTTTCAAATGACGACCCCTCGACCTTTGGCCAGGAGGAAGGTACGGGCCTGGGCGTTCTCAAACGCTTTGATTACGGAGTGAATGGAATAATTGGAATAGAAGGTAAAAAACTTGTATTAAGTGCAGGCTACGGTTTAGGGCTCGCCAAATTACAATCTGGCAGCGATAGCGGTGAAGATAACAACAATAAACATCGGGTGCTGAGTTTTACGATAGGAGTGAAGCTATAATGGTCATGAGTGATCAGTAATGAGTAATCAGTGATAACTCATTATTCATTACTGATTACTGATTATTTTATCTTCGCCAAATGAAATGGATTGGAATACTTGCAGCACTTACTTTGATCATTTCCTGCTTTTTCCCCTGGGTTTTTATTGAATCAAAAAATATTGCTGTTACTGGAGTAGAATCTGCGGGTACAAATTTTGGTAAGCCGGGATATTTTCATTTTTTTCTTGGGGGCCTGTACTTGTTATGCACTTTCATTCAGAAAGTGTGGGCCAAGCGATGGAATTTATTGATCGTTGCACTGAATATTGCCTGGGCAGCAAGAAATTATTTTATCATCTCAGCATGCTCGGGTGGTGAATGCCCGGAAAAAAAAGCTGGATTATATATTGTTTTAATTTCCTCGTTGATTATGTTGGTGGCCGCGCTGTTTCCAAAAATGGAGTTAACATCAAATAACGCCAGCGGTTAATCTTATGATTCCCCGCAAAGTCGCGAGGTCTCGCAAAGTCACAATGAATAATTTGGCAACTTTTGTTTAATCCTTGGCGGCTCGGGGCGGAAAATCATCCCTCAAATAATTTAGCGACTCCAAATGCAGCTCCTGCGGCGACCGCACCAATCAACATCACCCGCAATGCTCCGCCCCATGGCTTAATACCAGTTACTTTGCTTTTGAACCAACCAAAAATAAAAAGACAAAGAAGTGTCAGGGCCGCTGAAAATTTTAAACCCGTCACGGGATTATCAACAAAAAAGTAAGGACTGAGAGGTACCAGGCCTCCAGCTATATAAGATATTCCGATGTTTAATGCCGACTTCGTTGCCCGTTTCGGATCAGGTTTATCAAGACCTAATTCATACTTCATCATAAAATCAACCCACTGCTTTTTATCCTTTGCGACTTCCTGCGTGGCTTTCTCCTGTAATTCGTCACTCAATCCAATACTTGCAAAAAATTCTTTCGTTTCGGCTATCTCACGGTCACGTAAATTATCCACCTCGTAATATTCTCGTTTGACCTCAGAGGAGTAATGATCCTGTTCCGTTTTCCCCGCGAGGTAACCGCCCAACCCCATGGCAATAGAGCCTGCGCAGATCTCTGCAATGCCGGCGATCACGATAATTCCTGTTGATGAAACTGCACCGCTTAATCCTGCAGCCAATGCGAATGGAACGGTCAGTCCATCACTCATTCCTATAACTACGTCAGTGATAAGGTCACTGCTTTTGAGATGTTGTTCTTCATGATGCAGATGTGTGTCCATGCTGGTTGCTGGTTACTGGTTGCTCGTAGCTCACAGCTCATAGCTCATAGCTTGTAGCTTGTGTTTAATCCAGACAAGATAGAGATTTTTTTATGATGGCCACGCATTCGAGTATTTGTTCTTCAGTAATGATAAGAGGTGGTGCAAACCTGATTTTATCTCTATGGGTAGGTTTTGCCAACAAACCATTTTCTTTTAGCTCCAGGCAAAGTTTCCAAGCCGCATCATCATCAGAATGGTCGATGACAATTGCATTCAATAGTCCTTTGCCACGAACGATACTTATATGTGCTGAATGAAGAGCGCTCAATTCTTCACGCAACAGTTTGCCCATCAACCGGGCATTCTCCGCAAGATTTTCCTCCTGTAAAATTTTTAAAGCTGTAATAGCGATCCTGCTTGCCAAAGGATTGCCGCCATAGGTTGATCCATGCTCACCAGGTCTTAATGTCAACATGATCGCGTCATCGGCCAGCACAGCGCTTACAGGCATCATGCCTCCACTGAGTGCTTTTCCAAGAATTAAAATATCAGGCCTGACATTTTCATGATCGCATGCGAGCATTTTACCTGTTCTGGATAAACCTGTTTGAATTTCATCGGCAAGAAAAAGAACATTTGCGTCCTCACATAACTTTTTAGTTTTTGACAAATACCCTTCATCCGGCACCACAACGCCTGCTTCTCCCTGGATAGGTTCAACCAAAAACCCGGCGACATTTTTATTTTGAAGCACACGTTCCAACGCTTCAACATCATTGTATGGAATCGAAATAAAGCCCGGCATAAATGGTCCGAAGTTGTTCTTTGCATCAGGATCACTACTGAATGAGATAACACCACTTGTCCTCCCGTGAAAATTCCCTTCGCACACAACAATTATTGCTTTATCTTTTTCAACTCCTTTTACTTCGTACGCCCATTTACGGCAAAGTTTGATTGCCGTCTCAACAGCTTCCACACCGGTATTCATCGGAAGCACTTTATCATAACTAAAAAAATCAGTAATGAATTTTGCATACTCTCCAAACCAGTCGTTGTGGAATGCGCGGCTGGTCAATGTGAGTGTTTGTGCCTGCTCAGTGAAGACTCTGACGATTTCGGGATGACAATGGCCATGATTCATCGCCGAATAGCCACTTAAGAAATCATAATAACGTTTGCCGCCAACATCCCAAACAAAGACACCTTCACCGCGAGTGAGTACAACAGGGATGGGATGATAGTTATGGGCACTATTTTTTTCTTCGAGTTCAAGATAATATTGTGTCATTGAAGACATAGACAGAGTTGTTTGCATAAAATGATTGATGAAAAGAATACAGAATAAAAGAATTCCAGAATACAGAATGGAGAATTATCCTCGATGATTGAGGAAATCTAAATTGAAGGAGAGGAAATCGATCATGTATATGCCCTTGTTCATTGTGCGCAAGATACAATTTATTATTTGGACAAACTATACTCTAATTTTGCGTCAAAGTGGAGATATGAGTTATAAAATACCGGATCAAACGCGAATTGGTCATGTTCATTTAAAAGTTGCCGACCTGGAAAAGGCACTAAAATTCTATCGCGACATCCTCGGGTTTGACGTAATGCAATATTATGGCAATAGCGCCGTGTTTATTTCAGCAGGTGGCTACCATCACCATATTGGTTTGAATACCTGGTATAGCAAAAATGGCTCTTCGCCTCCTCCAAATTCAACAGGACTGTTTCACACCGCCATACTTTATCCCACGAGAAAAGATCTTGCCATCGCTTTAAAGAGATTGATAGATGCCAGGTATCCTTTAACAGGTGCGTCTGATCACGGAGTATCCCAGGCCATTTATTTGGACGACCCCGACGGCAATGGTGTGGAGCTTTATTGGGATAGACCGAAGGAAGAATGGCCGCTCGATGAAAACGGAGGCCTCTTAATGGTCACTGAGCCTTTGGACCTGAAAGACCTCTTAAAACTAGCTGATTAATTCTTTTACAAGATAGCTGGCGGGGAAATCACTTTTAAACGCTGTTTCTCTACTAAATAGCCCATAGACCGTGCTGCCGCTGCCAGTCATAGAGGAGTAGATCGCCCCCGACTCAAATAATCTTGATTTGATACTTTCAATCTCAGGATGCTTCATGAAAACCGGTTTTTCAAAGTCGTTTTTTAATTCCGCCGCCCACGCTTCCACCGGTTGCTTAACTATCTCTTTTATTGATTTTGATGGGAGTGTGGGAGTTAGTAATGAAAAAGCTTCGGCGGTACTGACATGAATACTCGGATTGACAATCACGAGTTTGTACCCGGAAAGATCGACCGGGACAGGTTCCAAAAATTCTCCACGGCCGGTGGAAAGGCAAGGTTTGTTGATGATAAAGAAGGGACAATCACTTCCTAACTGCAGAGCATAGTTGACCAATTGATGGGTTGACAACCCAAGATCGAATTTTTGATTTAATAGTTTCAATGTAAATGCACCATCGGCGGAACCTCCTCCAAGGCCTCCGCCAGCAGGAATGTTTTTGTGTAAATGGATCATTACAGCTGGCAGTTGAGGAAAGTCCTTTTTTAAGATCCTGTAAGCCGTGAAGCACAGGTTCTCCTCAATTTTTCCATTTAATGAAGTTCCACTTAATGAAATTTGAACGTCTTCTTTTGCATTGTCATTTAAAATGACCTCCAGTGCATCTTGTATAGCAATCGGATAAAAAACTGTTTCAAGGTCATGATATCCATCCGGCCGTTTGCGAATGATATTGAGTCCAAGATTGATTTTAGCGTTGGGGAAAAGGACCACTGATTACCTGATTAAAATTGTGATTACACTGATTACGACGAGCAGGGCATTTTATAAAGATGCTGAATAGAATTCCTGGACGCAAAAGTGAGTGACACAACGAAAGCCGATAAGTGATAAAATGCGGGTACAATAATTATCAAAAAAATCATTAGAATCGGCGGAATCAGCGGTTCTTCTTGCGGCTATTGATCTCATCCCTGATAGCGATAGCGCGGATATAATCTTCGCTTTCCAGGACATCATTCAATAAACTGTTTAGTTCCTCAATGCTCATTGCCTTCAGATCTTCGCTTCCCGTCCTTACATCTTCCACTGCTTCACCCTGCGCTTTTTTCTTTTTTCCCGATGTCTCTTCCATCATGATACCGGCGCTTTCTAAAATATTTTCATAGGTGTAGATAGGGCATCCGAAACGGACGGCCAGCGCCAGCGCATCCGAAGTTCTTGAGTCAATTTCTACCGTATCATTTTCCGTCGAGCAAACCAATTTAGAAAAGAAAATACCTTCCTGCAGATCATTAATGATGATCTCATTTAGCTCGACGCCAAACGCATTCATAAAATTCTTCATGAGGTCGTGGG
>DASYSW010000327.1:0-6751 GCA_036002905.1 Chitinophagaceae bacterium | reverse complement strand
GCATAAAGCCGTTGTTTCTCGTCGTACTGAACGATCTTGCCGTTTTTGACAAGCACATCATCAGTATAATAAATAGAATCGGTCTTGCCTTGCTTGTCGGTCATTATTTCTTTATACCACAGTGTAACCCATGTATCGTCTTTGTCGGGATAATAAAGCGTCATCCACGAATCAAAATTTTTGGAAACCGATCTCGAAGCACTGCGCATAGCACCAACAACGCTTTCCAGGCTGTCGCGGCTACCACGGAAGTAAAACTTATCGGCAATGAATTCTGCAGTATCTGCGAAATATGAGGCACACCCTTTAATGTCTCCATCGACATATTTCTTGAGGCAATCGAGTACCAATAGGGCATTCTTCTCATCACCGGGTCGCCAATTGATAGAATATTTTGGTGTAAAGGGATAAGACAGTTGTTCCTTAGCCACTGTGCTATCTGACTTTGCTTCTGACTGATTCGAATTTGACTTGCACCCAAAAAGAAAAGCACCGAAGATCGATAAGGCGAGAGTTTGTTTCATTGTTAGTCTTTTAAGTTTATTAAGTCCTTGTGGGAATAGCGATGTCAGGTGAAAATTTAATCCTAAGAGGTCAATAATATTGAAGCGTTTCTTTTCTGGCCCTGGCAAGCATAAGTAGCAAGGAAAACCCTAAAACCATCCAAAACCCAAAAGCAATTCCGGAGAAAAAATTGTCGCCAGGATTGGGTTCACGGGTAATATATCTTATCACCAAAATAAATATTGATACAAGAAACGGAAGAGCCGACATCAGGCTTCTTCTAAACATATAATTTTCGCCGTCCAATGCTTCGAAAAAAAGGATCACTGTCGAAAAAGGGATTAGTATTAGAAAATACTTGTAGGAGGGGATATGCGTTGAAAGAATATAATTCAGTCCGCTCATTTCAAAGGAGTGCCATTCAAACAAAGGCGTGAAAAAACTAATTAAGACGGCGAATGATAAAACCAGGGTAATTGTTTTCCTGTTCATAATCGATTTTTAAAAGTCAGCAACATGAATTTATGCAATATTGCAGCATGAGTTAGCCATTGTTGTCAAATTTTTAATCTGAATCGGGAGTGATTGTCAACGGGAGGTGTTGCCCGATGCCGGGACTCAGATGCCTTGTTAGGTCTCGCTAAGACCACTATTGCCCGGCCATCATATCCACTACCAGTCCCGACCACGTGAAGTCCCTGGCTCCATATCCTTCTCCCGTAAAAGGGTTATAGTATTCACGAAAACCACTTTTTTCGATTAATCTCTTTACTGACTGAACCAGGTAGTTTGCTTCCACTTCGAATCCATTTGCCAGGAAAGAACGATGGAAGAACCAGTTTATCACCGGCCACGTTGGTCCTCGCCACAAGCATCTTGATTCGTAAGGATAAAATGAGCCTTCACATTTAGCAACCGATGGAATGGGATAAGCAAGCTTGAACTCTTGTTCATTTAAGAAATGCCTTTTTAAAATTTCACTGGCGACCTTTTCAGGGACTTCATTCATTAATATTGGTATACCAATCGTAAACGTCAGCACCTTCAATTTTTTATTTTCCGGTCCATATACATCGTAAAAGGCCGCTGACTCCTCATCATACATAAGTTTTACAATTCGATCGGCAACTTTGTTAGCCAATGTTTCGTATTTTTTTTCGTCATTGTCTTTTACAAGTGCGCATAATGCAGCCAGCGCCCGGAGATCCTGGACATACATCGTATTAAACAAAGTTTCCTTCACAATAAAAACATTGGCCTTGTAAATCCACTTCAAATTGTACCACCGAATAAAATTTCGGAAATCAATCGAAATAATTTTCCAGAAGTAACCGGATGTTGGTTTTCCTCCTTTAAAATTAACGAGCTCATCGAATGAAGGCTTATGATCTATTCCCGATTCAAAATTGCTGATGATAGAAAGGAGACCGTCTCCGTCAAAATCCCTGTTTGCCGCCAGCCACTCATAATATTTTTTAATCTTGGGTAACATCTCGCGGATAAATTCATGGTTTGTAAGTTTTTTGGAAATACGCAATAACGCTTGCGCTACCAACGGAGGTTGAATAAGAGAACTGGTGTGTGGACGTATTTGGTACCATACCGGCGGCCCTTCTAAAACATTGAGTTTGTCCTTCGGCAACATGCTTTCCCAAAATATCATATGCCCGATAAAGCCGTCCTTCCTTTGCATCGTGAACAGAGTTTTGAAATTTTGTTTGGCAAGCTCTATTTCATCAAGTGCGCAAAGAATAAATGTGTGGAAGCACGAATCCCACCACCATTGAAAAGGGTATCTCTGCGGGGAAGGCATTACATAGCAATAGTGCGCTTTGAGGTATGGAGATACTCTTGCCCTGATGTTATTGTACATTAGCGCTCGAACTTTCTCTCTTATTTCATCATCACTGATCATCCTTTCAACTTCATAATTAAAACAATCACCAGGATGAAAGCTATAAGGATAAAAATAGCTCTGCGATACCTGGTGAGGTCGAAAAAAATGCTTCTCTTTCTGGCATCTTTGTCAAAATGACCATGCGAGCCAAATGGACCAGGCACGGATTCAAACAAATTGTTTGGCTGATCCCGAAATCGTGGTTCATTAGTTTGCTGAGCCTTGTACCCCACCCTGGCAAGGAATTTATCAGCGAGCGCTGGAAAAAAATTATTTCCATATACAGCTTTCCAGGATGAAAATCCAACGATCCATTCTCTGCGGTTATGACATGCTGCCCATAGGATTGCTTTTGCAGCGACCTCCGGCTGATAAATGGGAGGTACGGGTTGAGCTTTATTGGGTAACCTTGATTTAACCCAGTCGAATTGCGGAGTGTTATGTGCGGGCAGTTGCACCATGGTCACTTTCACTTTGCTTTTGTCATGCAATAATTCAGTCAACAAAGAATCGTGAAAACCTTGTATGGCATGTTTGGCTGCACAATAAGCAGATTGCAAAGGAATACCTCGATAAGCAAGGGCCGAGCCAACCTGAACTATCGTTCCTGAATTCCTGGGAAGCATTCTCTTGAGCGCTGCGAGGGTTCCATATACCACGCCGAGATAGGTGACATCAGTAACTCGTTTATAGTCCTCGGCGGTCATTTCTTTTACGGGTGAAAAGACGGATACCATTGCATTATTCACCCAGATATCAATGGGTCCCAATTCTTCCTCTACCCGAACAGCTGCTTTTTCCACGTCACCGAAATTTGCAACATCCAGGGGGAGAGCCAAAACCTTTATATTATAGCGAACGAGTTCTTTTTTTAAATTTTGTAAACGTTCTTCATTACGCGAAATAATTGCGACGTGAGCTCCCTTTTCTGCAAGAGCTGCGCTTACAGCTTTGCCTATGCCTGCTCCCGCACCGGTAACAACGGCTACCTTATTATTGAAACTATGTTTCGGTGATGAGAACATGAACAAATTTTAAAGTAACTACAACGATGCAATGCAGAATGAGAAAATCTAAATTGACCTATGCCATTCTTTCGTTGAAGCAATAATTTAATTCTGAATGATTGTCCAATCTAATCCCAAAAGGGTTACATATCCTTTAAGCATGTCGGCATTAAGAGTAAAAGTTTCGAGGTGTACTTAATGAAGTCTCGTTTGTTAGAACTCACCAAATCATATACCATGATCTCCTCATAGATCTAATGCATTCTTATCCATGCACGGGACGGCAGCAGTGTTTCTTTGCGAGCTCAAAAAAGATGGACATTTATCTACACTTTGACTGAGGCTCCTGAATCCACTACCGGATGCCGCGATGAGTCTGCTCGGAGATAGATGTAGGCGATTAAAACTTTTACGACAATGCAGTTGCCGGCTTCTTGCCAAGTAACCTTATCAATCTGAAATGAGAAACCACTGCCTTTCGCAATGAAGGGATGCAATTATAGGGAAGATCGAATGCCTCGCATTTTTCCTTTACGATTTTACTCAACGCTGGATAATGTACATGACTGACCCGGGGAAAGAGATGATGTTCTATCTGGTAATTCAATCCACCCACCAACCATGAAATGACGCGGCTATTCGGAGAAAAGTCGGAAGTTGTTTTCACCTGGTGAATGGCCCACTCATTTTCTATTCTTGTTGTTTCATCAGTCGGGGCAAATTCGAACGTGGTCTCTTCTACAACGTGCGCCAGTTGAAACACAACAGCGAGAGTAAAACCGAGTCCTGTATGAAGGCTTATAAAAAATATCAACCAATTTGTCCAGCCAATCAGGAAGACAGGTAGTACGATGTAGAAAAAGACATAGCATATTTTGCTGATCCAGAAAATAAAATGGTCTTTACGTTTCATTTCAGCCAGGGCCGTCTGGTGTATTTTTCGCCGGAAGTATTTTTCAAAATCCTGAAAGAGCACCCATAACAAAGAACTGGTCGCATATAACAGTGGTGTATAAATATGCTGCACCCTGTGTGCCGGCATCCATCGTTGCGTGCTGCACATCCGGATGAAAGGACTCTTCGCGATGTCATCATCCATGCCATCGACATTCGGATAAGTATGGTGAATGATATTATGTTTGAACTTCCAGATAAAACTGTTACCACCCAGCGCATTTAGCGTCAGACCAAGCAGGCTGTTCACTTGCTCGTTTGAGGAATAGCTACCATGATTGGCATCGTGCATGACATTGAACCCGATGCAAGCCATTGTAAAACCAAGCACGCAACTAACCAATACATTCCCCCATACCGGCAATGACAGGAATAGTATTAGTACATACAGAGCAACGGCCAGTAGAAGGAGAACGATTGTTTTTATGTAGAGTCGGCTATCACCGGTTCTGTGGATGCCTTTTCCGGCAAAATAATTGTCAGCTGCTTCTTTCAATGACTGAAAGAATACGGCGTTTTTGTTATTGAAGATTACTTTCGGCAATTGGTCTTAAATAGAATCGGCCGAAGATAGTCTTTTTGAGTGGAAGGCAGGAAAATGTTTGTAATGCGCTAAAGCCGAGACGAATAGAGTCTCTTCGCAGTTCGAACTATTCACTCAAAACCGCGCGTTATTTTTTCATTTTCACTTCACTGACGATTAAAGCCTGTACGCCATTTTTTTCAGAAAGAGTTCCCGTGACAGTAACTGTTTCTCCGGCATACTTTTTTGCTTCTTCAAATGCCGCTCCATTGTCTCCTTCTATCAAAAGATAGACCTTACTGTCATCGGCGAGTATACCCATAGGTGATCCACCCTTTACACACTTGGCCGCACAGTCCTTGTGTTCGGGTCCATGAGCACCGGAAGCCATGTAGCATTTCATATCCAGGATTTCCCCTGTAACAGTCTTGGTCTCGAATTTTCCATAATTGAACGAGGCCAGGGCGACAAACAGGAAGAGAGGAAAAGTGATTTTGGCAATTCTTTTTACAATTTTCTTTTTCATACTAATAAATTTTTGGAGTGAACACTTGATGGCGAAATAGGGATATCTAAGGTACGTTTTAAAAATATATCAAATATCTAGCTCGAAATTAATCTGGCCAGTCCCGACACCGCTAATATTTCTATGTCGTCTGCCTCTCGTACTCTTTATCCCGCCATGCAGTCGTAGTGTTCTTAGCGGATCGTAGCGTGGTTAGTGATCATTAAATGGTCACAAAGTGCACAAAGGACTACAAAGTCACAACGTCTAACAAACGACGATCGTGAGAGAATTGCTTTTGTTTCAACCATACAAGGCATATAAGACATGCAAGGATGGCTACCTGGTATGGGCGCAGGTGCCTTGCCTGATCTCATTGTTCACTCCTTGAATCTCTGTGACCTCTGTGACTCCCTGGTTAATTTTCATAAAAAAAAGAACCGAGGACACGAAAGGACAGTGAAGATAAATGGTCAATGTATGCTGATCAATTTGGAGACCGCGCTACCTTCTTCTTCTGATACCTGGCCTACTCCAGGCGCATAATATTTATACCCTATGACATCGGGTTCAAGCACCGTCGTCTCCTTTATTTTTATGCAATTTTGAAAGGTGCCATAGGGAACCGTTACGGTTAATCCCAGTTCCATCACCTCTGCTTCGTCTTCGGCAACATTAAAATAATATTCCTGCCTGTAGTGGTTGCCTACTTGCGGATTAGCCAGCATAGCATATCCCGGTTTTGCTCCATCTACGCCAGCTTCCCATGCTCCTTCGTGATCCTTGACGCTTCCATCGGGATTGTAACTGGTAACATCTTCTCCGAAATACCAAACATTGCCGGCATTGTCTTGTGCATACCAATCATAAGTAAGCTCTTCGAGTTTGCCATCTAACCAGACCTTATCCTGTACAACAGCACAATTAATCCCCATTATTTGTTTGGTTTCTCCAAGAAGTGAGTCCTCAGTATGTTCAAAACCATCTTCAGTTTGACCTTCATAAATATATTTTTTGCCGGGCTGGTATTGAAAATAAGGATTGGTGAGTGATGAACTGTTTGTAAAATCAGCAGCGGAGATCACTGGGTTATAGCTCGTATCTGGTTTATGAGAATTTTCTTTTTTGCAGGCAACACTGGTGAGAGCAAGCACGGAGAGAATCCATTGTATCTTTTTCATAAAATTTTCGTTTTCTTTTTGCAGGAAACAGTAGAATTGGATTCATCCTTTCTTTTACTTGTTAAATGAGAGAAGAGTTACTGAAAGAATAGATAGCAGGTATCAGGATTTTGGTTGGGTATGATTTGCAATAATGATTTTTTAAAAAATATAGAACGTCCCTCGTTACTCCTAAAACTT
>DASYSW010000326.1:0-3632 GCA_036002905.1 Chitinophagaceae bacterium | reverse complement strand
ATCAAAAACCTGGTTAACTATGAAACAGATTCTTACCTGTCTTATCCTTCTCATCTTTTATACTTCCGGGACCAGTGCACAAGGCATTCAACGGGTGCAGGTGTCTGCAAAAAATTTTCCCGATGCTTTGTATGGCACGGCGAGTTATTACGCAAATAAATTTGAAGGAAGGCCCACTGCTAATGGCGAAGTTTTTAGCCAGCAAAAAATGACGGCTGCTTGCAATGTTTTGCCTCTCGGAACCTGGATAAAGGTGACCAACCTGTATAATGGCCGCTCAGTGGTCGTGAAGGTAAATGACCGTCTTCACTACAAGAATAAAAGGCTGGTGGATCTTTCAAAAATAGCGGCAAAAAAAATTGGTTATACCGGTGGTGGATTGACAAAAGTAAAAGTGGAACCACTCGGAAAAAAACCGACGTAGCAAAGTGCAAAACAGGCGAATAAATTTTTTTTGGATATTGAACTTAGCTGTTATTTTTGTTTAGCTTAACCAAACAACTCTTTATGAAGAAATTACTGGCATCTGTGATGGCTTTGTATAGTTTGCTTCTCACAGCTAATAGCCAAACCATTGCTCCTGTCAGGCAATCTGCAATTGGAATAAGTTTTACTCTTACAGACTTCATAACGGCTGAGCGTATACGTTCTACATCTTTATCAAGCGTTCTCAATGATAAGGCATGGGCCAAGGTCAAGGAAATGGCGCCTGGTTTTGCATTAAGTTATTATAAAGGTATCTTACCAAAAATTGATTTCACCACAACTTTCAATGCAACTTTCGTTGACGTCCCTCTTCCTGATAAACCTGACGATGGAAGCACGCATTTTTTAGGAGAGTTGGATGCATCTGCACAATTTAAGCTGGTAAATGAAAATTACTGGTTCATTCCATATGCCGACATTGGCTTTGGAGCTAGCTTGTATAAATCTTACTATGGTGCTTTCTTACCAGTGGGCATCGGTTTCAGGATCAATTTCTATGATGAAGCTGGCATTAATTTTAATTCACAGTATCGCATACCTGTTAGTCCTGAAACATCTAATTATCATTTTTTTCATAACATCGGCATTTATGGAATCATTGGTCCGAAAAAGGAAGCGGCAAAAGCGCCGCCTGTTGTTCCAGCCGTTGTGCCAAAAGATTCGGATGGCGATGGAGTCATTGATGCGAATGATAAATGTCCGAACGTTCCAGGCAGTGCCAAATACGATGGTTGTCCAATACCCGATTCAGACAAAGATGGTATCAATGATGAAGAAGACAGATGTCCAACTGTTCCGGGCGTTGCACGCTACCAGGGCTGCCCCATTCCCGATACTGATAAAGATGGCATCAATGATGAAGAGGATAAATGCCCAAATCAAGCTGGTGTGGCTCGCTACCAGGGTTGCCCTGTTCCTGATACAGACGGCGATGGTGTAAACGATGAAGACGATAAATGTCCGGCTGAAAAAGGATCACCAGAAAATTTCGGATGCCCGAAACTCGAGGAATATAAATTTGATGCCCGCAAAGTGCAGTTTGTTGCGGGCAGCGCTAAATTGACAAAAGCTGCTATGGCAGAGTTGGACAAAGGAGCTCAAATATTGCTGGACCATCCGAAAATAAATATATCTATCGAGGGACATACCGATAATACCGGTTCAGCCGGGGGCAACCAGAAACTTTCTGAACAAAGAGCGGCTGCCGTAAAAACCTACATGGTTAAAAAGGGAGTTGGCGAGGAAAGAATGAGTAGCACCGGTTTTGGTCAAACTAAACCCATAGCTGATAATAAGACGGCCAAGGGACGTGCAGCCAACAGGAGAGTGGAATTTAAGATGGCCCAGTAAAGGTTTTTGCCAGCACATGCGATATCAAAATCATTTAGAAAGATACTCCACATAGAATAGCTCTCAGATTGCACAGATGTCCACAGATTGAAAAGGCTCTGCCCCGATAACTATCGGAACTGCTCGAACCTCTGACTAAAAACATTTTGCAATGGTTTCAGTCTGTTCAATGCGGTATTAAAATTCGATGAGCTCAACAATTTTCTCAAGATAGACTTTGTCAGTTTCGTCAAAGTGATTCAAATCGCCACTATCCACATCAAGAACTCCGACAACTTCATTGTTTCGAATAACAGGAACTACAATCTCTGACCTTGATAAACTGCTGCAGGCAATATGACCCGGAAATTTCTCGACATCAGGAACGATGATCGTTTGTGCCCTTTCCCAACTGGTACCGCAAACTCCTCTCCCTTTGCTGATGCGGGTGCATGCAACGGGGCCCTGGAACGGTCCGAGAACTAACTCCCTGTCCGCCGAAGCCTTGGCGGAAGGTTTTACTAAATAAAATCCGACCCACAACCATTGAAATTGTTCTTTTAGCGCGCCAACGGCATTGGCAAGATTAGCAATAACATCGGGTTCTCCTTCCAATAGTCCTTTTATTTGCGGTATCAATGACTCATACTGCTCAGCTTTTGGACCAGCGATGATGTTTAGATCTTCTGACATAGAACAAAGTTATCGTTCATTTATTTTGGATAAACCCATTCCCATACATCTCCGTCTTCAGGATCATTGACTGTGCCTGAAAAAATAAATCCATTCTTTTGCAAGATCCTTGTGGAAAAATTGTTTTGTGGTAGTGTGCGTGCGGTGATAGTAACAGAAGGATCCGTTCGAAGTGAAAGCTCAACGAGTAATTTGCAAATTTCTGTTCCTATACCTTTTTGTCTGAATGCTTCAAACGTTCCATACGCAATTTCCACAATCCCATTTTTGGGAGCTCCCTTAAATGCGCCGCAGCCCACCAGGCTGCCATTTTCTATTGCATAATAGCTGATCCATGGTTCTTTGTATCCAACTCTTTTAAAAAAATCAATTGTCATATAAATAGTTTCCTGGCAAAGTGGGTTGTCGGTAAACTGTTTGTTTTCTTCGATATGCTCCTGAATAGGTAATAATTCCATTGTTGGATGTTTCTAAATTTTAAAGCCCTTTCCAAAATATGAAAGGGCTTTTTTATTGTGAGATCTTTTACTCCGTAGCGGGTCTTGGAAATTCTACCCAGACGTCGTCACCCGGACGATCAATTGGTAAAGTATTCAACCGGTTGTAGCGTCGCATATCGATCCATCGATGACCTTCACCAAACAACGAATACCTCCGTTGCTTCAGCATGTCATCGATAATAGCCGAGGTTGTAACAGCACCGCTATAGTCTGATAAACTTGCGGCACTCCGGATTTTGTTGAGCGCTGTAACGGCGTCGTCCAGGTTAGCGGCGCCGCCTAGTTGTGCCTTTGCCTCTGCATATATTAGTAACAATTCTTCATTGCGTATAATTGGGATCGGGTCAACGTTGGTTTTGTAAACAAAGAAATCATAATCACTCGTCAATCCATCCTGGGTGGTTGAGGCAGTCCTTTTTGGTGCCTTAGAAAGTCGTTCATCTCCGGGTTCGGCATCAGTTATAAAGGAAGGCTGAACAACTCTTGTCTCCCCACTTGAATTTTGCGGGAAAAACATGGGGTTCAACTGATCACCGCCACCCGCAGAATAAAGATAATATGCTCCTTCTTTAAGGTCTCCATCTATATTAAAAAAGGAATTGCTTAAAGCATCAAGGGCGCCGT
>DASYSW010000325.1:0-9662 GCA_036002905.1 Chitinophagaceae bacterium | reverse complement strand
GGAGGATAAACATGAGTAAAAGAAAATACCTGGTCCTTGTCATAGTCTTTGCTTCGTTGAAATTAAGCGCGCAGGAAAATCAAATTGATTCGGCAGACGCTCAATGGCGTTTTTCAGCGTGGGCTGAAATGTTTATCATTCCCGGCGAGGAAGATTTTTTTAACCCGACCTTTTATGCCCGACGCAAGACACTTCACCTGGAGGCACGCTATAACTATGAGGACCGGAACACTGCGTCAGTCTGGGCAGGACACAGATTCAGGTTTGGTAACGGCGTGAAGTTCGTCGTTGTTCCAATGGGTGCTGTCGTTTTTGGAAATACAAATGGTCTCGCACCCGGGCTTGAAATGGAGATCATGTATAAAAAATTTGATTTCTATGCTGAAAGTGAATATGTATTTGATTTTAGCTCGAGCGAAAATAATTTCTTTTATAACTATTCAGAGCTGGCTATAAGACCGATCGCACCGCTACGCACCGGCATCATCACCCAGAGAACGAAATTATTTGAGACGCCGCGGGAATTCCAGGCTGGTATTTTTACCGAATACTACTTTGGACGATGCAGGGCGGGGGTTTTTTATTTCAGTCCATTTGCTTCAAACAATTATTGGATCGCATCGTTTAGCGTAGACTTCTAGCCTCGTCGACCCCATTGACATAACGCCTCATTTTTCTCAATATGTTTTTGCTATTTTTCATAGTCTTTATTGATGTCATTAATGATCGCTTTCATCTTATTAATGCAAGTGTCGTAATGACTTAATATTTGACTGACAAAAGTGAGCGAGCGACAAATATTAAATGCCGGGTCGGAAGCGAGCACACTGACGAGGTTTGTTGTACTGTCCGTTGCCCGTTTCGTATTGGCTTCAAGGTACCCAAACAGCCTTTGCTTTTTTGCGGAGTAATCATTTGTGCTGACGATTAGGTTCGGTATGTTTTCCTGGTATAGGTCCATGATGTAATTCTGCAACTCATTATTTTCGATCGTTCCTATTTTACCGGAGGATTTAAATCCCTCAAATCTTCCACTATTGGGTATGAGGCCGGTTGTATTAAAGATCCAGTTACTATACTTGTGTATCGTATCAGCGTTCAGCGGCTCATTCAATTTTCTGGTGGTGATATATGTAAATATCGTCCCACTCTTTTGGTATGAGCTTTTGTCACTGTTCATCTCCTCGATATCGGTTGTCAGATCTTCCTTTAGTCCCAATAGAAATTCTTTTGTTTCGTGACGCTGATGTCTCAATTGGCTACGGTCGTGAAAATAAATAGAGAGGCTTATGGCAAATACGATAATCGCAATTTCTCCTACAAACTCACTCAGCTTATGTAAAAAATTACTTTTCGTGGCCCAAATGCCAAATATCTTTTTGGTGTGTTTAATGACTTCTTGTTCGGCCATACGCTAGCAAATTGAGTTGTGGGATCCAAGATCGACGCATACTAAAATTTCTACCGATTTCACGAGTAACGGTAATAAAATGAGTTGGTATTACGTGGACGGTTTACGTTGATGGTATGTGCAAGTTAGTTTTTATTGTCTGCTTCTACAATAATCCTTGCCTCGTTCAATAATCTATCAAGTTGGGTCCTGGTGTAAAATCTTTTACCTGTGTAAACGGCTTTTATTGTCCTTGTATTTTTAATATCCTCCAATGGGTTTTTTTCAAGCAATATAAAGTCTCCTTCCTTGCCTGCTTCAAGTGTTCCTTTTCGATTGTCGATTCCCAAATAAGTTGCCGGGTTGATGGTCGCTGTTTGAAGCGCAGCAAAATTGCTGAGTCCTGCTTTTACATAGCTTTCTATTTCATCATGTACTGTAAAGCCCGGGGCCAGGTACCATTCGGGGCCGTCTGAGCCTGTCATTAGTTTTACCCCGGCGTTATAGAGTGAAGTAGCGAACTCATAGCGAATCCGTACATATTTCTTCCTCAATTCCTCGGAAGGTGGATTGTCCCAATAATACTTGAATGATTCATCACCCCGTTTTTTCATGAAGGCAGGTACATATTCATAACACGCAAAATGTTCGATCTCCTCTTTCGTTGCGCCCATCCCAAAATACTTCGTAAAAAAATAATTCGTAGCCGTTACATAAATGTTTGCACGTTTCACTTTTTGGGCCAGTTCATCGATTTTCGATTCATCCACAAACTCTACGGTAGGCCACGCCTTCTTCCGGTCCCAAATACCATAATCCGAAACACTCCGGCCGTGATTGATAGAAGTGTCGGGCAATAATGTCTCAATGAATTCGTCAAAATGTTCGATCTGTTGGTGAGCAGCAAGGGCCTTGTCCAATTTCACGTAAGGACCAACATGACCTGTTACTTTTATATTTAACTCGCCCGCCGTTTTAATAATTGCATCATATGCATCAGCACCCACGAACTCAGTAAGCTTGATCGCGTCATATCCTTTCGCCTTGCATTCGCTTACTGCATCTTCAGCTTCTTTAGCATTCGTTACCATCCTGCCTTCCAACGGCTCCCGGAATGGCCACTTCCCCACAAACTGCGGGCTTGCTACAAACATTTCAGGTCCCGGGATTGTTCCGGCCGCTATATTTTTTTTCAACTCGAGGTATTCGGGCATTCCATTCATAATGCGAACAGTGGTAACGCCATTCGCCAAAGGCAATTTGACCTCTTCGTTAAGATATTTTTTATCAAGTCCCATGTCATGATAAAAATGCATGTGCATATCAAATAAACCGGGCATCATATATCCACCCGCGCCGTCGATGACAACTATTTTGTCTTTTGCATCACGATTGATCACATCTTTGATGGAAACGATCTTTCCATCCCGGATAAACACAGATTTTTTGTGCGCAACCGTGCTGTCCCTCATGGAGATTACATTGACATTTGTTACCAGTATATTTTGAGCCTTGAGATTGCTGCACAGTTGCAGCAACAAAAGAACGGGGATCATTTCTTTCATATAAAAGGCATTTGAAAATCAAATTAGTTGCGGGCCAGGATGATAAATTTAGACAGTGCGCCAGTGAACCGCGAACCGGTAATAAAATAAGCAATTTTTGACAAGGCTTTTGAATGCCTGCCCGAGGACGCTCTTGCCCCGGTCATTGCCTTTTAGGGTCTTAATTGATCCTCCACCATTTGATCTGTAACTCCGGATGTGTGGCGATTCCGTTGTAGAATTCGCGGTAAATAAGACCTATGCCCCGTGCATAATAACTTATATGTATTTCGCCTGTAGCCTGGAGAGCAGCTCCGACATCAGCGACCTCCGGCCTCATCTCTATTTTATAAACATGCAGAAATGTTTTACCATTGAGAGCCACAATCGCATCCGCGTCTATACAGCGAAATTCATAACGAAGTTGTGCGACTTGCAGGCCTAAGCTTGTTCTCCCAACATAGATTGACGTGGACCAGGTTTGGTCTTTTTTACAGTCTTCTTTAAGGAAGTTTATATCATCATAAATGGTAGGAGCATAATCAAGTGCACTGGTGAAGGTGCTTACTGCCTCGTATGCAAAATAATCAACCCCGGATCTGCGATAATAACTTTCATTCGTGGCAGGAAAAAAACTAATAAAATTACTCACAACGTAATGTTGTGAAGAATTCAATACTGAAGTTCCTGTGATCGTGTTTACCACTGAGTCGGGCGGATACGAAAGATCATCATAACTCCATACATTGTTTTCCGCCAAAGGAAAAAGGTCCGTGTTCGTGGTCTGTACAACATTACTCAATGTATCAAGAACGGTCACCTGCACCTGGCAAAAGGAAGAATCGAATTGCACGGTAAATAAGCTTGCTTGCAAACTCGCTGGTCTGCCGTGAGCTGCCAATTTAAGTTCTGTTATTCCTGTATCAGCAACTGTACCTGAGCCGGAAAATGAAAATCCGTTTACTGTGTCCGAAGTAACAGTATAAGATCCCTTCGTGGTAATGTGCGCTCCCACAACTAAAAAATTACTGTCTGTAAGGTCGTTCCCAACCAGGTAATTCCCATGGGCGACTATGTTGGTGCAATAGCCCGATAACTTGGGTCCTCCCTCGTAGCTATATTCCTTTTTGCAAGCGCAAAACAGTACCGACAGAAAAAAAATAATGCCACAATATCCACAGAGTCGTTGCATGAGTTAATTGGTATGGGTTACCCACTAGTAACGATTTTTTCGAAAGCCGGGTTGGCAACCGTCCGATTTATATTCTCAAAAATAAAATTGTTATGACTGTGCCAGGCCAGCAATAACATATTACCTTAACTCTTTGAGCATTTTTTTAACGCGTGCTCATTTTGGCGCCGCAAAATTTTTATCATCTGCTGAAGGGCCATAAATAGAAGGAACGGGAATATCGTTCAATCGCATGTAAACAGTCAATTGACCCCGATGATGGACCCAATGATTCAGGGTAGCACCTATGTCGGCGATCTTAGGGGCCGAATATAATACCTGGCCATTGGCCTTTAACACAAATGATGCCTGCAGCTCTTCATCATTTGTCGCCTGCAGGGCACTCCTGGCGGCGTTCATGTTATCCTCGAAATGATCAACCAGTTCTTTTGTTGTTTTAGGTGTAAAATGTTTGAACGTGACGAAATCGATTTCACCGTCGGTCACCATATGCTTTATCCATAAAGGGATCTCCGCCACAAGAAGCGTCAGGTAGCCAAGGTTCATTGATTTTGGATGGGGTTTATACTCGAACAAGGTCTCAGGAATTCTTTCAAGACAGCCCCTCGTAGCCCTGTATTCTGCATTCAGCTCCTTCAGGAAAGATTGTGTTATCGTATTGCTCATAGTCTTTATTTCTCACAAATTACTCAACTGGCGCGAATAAAAATGAGCCGCAACCGATGTTCATTGGTGTCTTGCCGCCATATCAGGTCTGGTTCATTAGTATTAATACCATGAGCTATGTTTAATGTACATGATATTGTAATTTGCAATACAAAGCATCTTTATGAGAACTGCCACCAAACTACTTCTCAGCTTAGCCATTTTATTTACTGCCTGCCAGAAAGAGATCAGCTATGCAACCGACAATACTTCCAACGGTTCTGGTGGAACCGGTGGTACCGGTAATACCAACAATGTAGAAGGTGATTATGATTTTGTTGCCATGTCGGCCCACACGGAAAGTTCAATCACCGTCGATGCCTCCGGAAGCGAGATAAAAGCCGTTACGATCAGCGACTATGTTACGAAGGAGAACACAGGCACGATGAAGATCACTCCTGATCAGTTTATTAGTTCTAACATCGGCTACTCTATTGATACCATCGTAAATATAAAGACCTACCTGGACAATGTGTTGTTCGATGATTCGGATGTTCCATTTGTCGGAACAACGCCTCCAACAAATGGAACTACGCCGTACGTTCGCAACAGTGCTGATTCGATCACAACGACTGGATTCATGGGCATCCCTTCTGATCCTTCTGGTACTATTCCTGCCGGCCCCGTGGGTCTAAAACTTAGCTGGTCGGGTGACACACTTTTATTAAAAGTCAACACTAGTTTTACTCAGTCAGTGTCGCAGGGCGGAGTTCCCGCAACAATGATCGCTTCTGTGAAGGGTACTTTCAAATTAAAAAAGCATTGAGAGAGCGATTTACCTGGTGAGTATAACCGCAGCAAGCTGGAATTTTCAACTCAGGCCACGTTCACCCTGAGTAGTGAGGCAAAGCGATATGGAAAGAATTTTCAAAAATCACTATATTCAGTCGATCAAAACAAACCATCATGAGAAGATTTACAAAGATCCTGAAATGGACAGGTATCATTATTGCCAGCCTGCTTATCATTTTTGTGATTCTTGTTTTTAGTTTTCAAAACAGGAAATTCACAGCAGCTTATCCTGATATACATGCTTCCACAGATAGCGCTGTTATTGAAAGGGGAAGATATCTTGCATTTGGTCCCGCACACTGCTCGGGTTGTCATTCACCACAATCAAACCAGGAAAAAATAAACCAGGGAGAAAAGCTGCCATTGATGGGCGGATTAGATTTCAAGTTGCCAATCGGCACAATATATTCCAAGAATATTACCCCGGATGACGGGACCGGCATTGGAAAACTCCCCGATTCAGTGATTGCCCGGTCACTTCGCTATGGCGTTGCGAGGGATGGTCGCGCACTTTTTGATTTTATGCCCTTCCATAATCTCAGCGATGAAGATCTTGTTGCTGTCATTTCTTTTTTGAGATCGCAACAACCGGTAAAAAACAATGTACCCGATAATCATTTTAATTTCATCGGAAAAGCTGTAAGAGCTTTTTTGGTTAAACCTGTCGGACCCGATGGCGATGTAGCGAAATCTGTTAAGCCGGATACAACGGCTGAATATGGCAAATATCTCGCACACTATATTACAAATTGCAGGGGATGTCATACAAACCGAAGCCTGATGACGGGTGCTTACATCGGGCCTGATTTTGCAGGTGGTTTAAAGCTTGAATCGGATAAAGAAAAAGGGGCTTACTGTGTAACCCCAAATCTTACGCCTGATAAAGAGACCGGCAGGATCACTGGTTGGTCGGAGGAGCAGTTTGTTAACCGCTTCAGGCAAAAAAAGATAATTCCGGTATCTGACATGCCCTGGGACCAATTCAGAAACATGAGTGATGACGACCTAAAAGCGATTTACAAGTATTTGGTGGGCCTGAAGCCAATAAAAAATGCAACAGGTCCTACTTATGTCAGCGCATTGGAGGCAAAAAAGTAAAGTTGTAGATTTTGCTTTGACTTAGGACACCTACAAATGAAGTTGGCACACGATCTCACTTAATACCATCATAATGATTAAATAGTTTGATGAGATCGGGGATACTTTTGAAACTGATCTTATTTGCAGCAATAAATTTGTCCATCTCTTGTTGCTTATTTTCGTCCCAAAGGGACGCGACAAAATTTTTATTGGACTTGAAGGGCTGCATAATGCCATACGCGTACACATATAATACCATGCCCCCGTCAACGAAACTTTTCGAAACGTCCCCGGTAAGTTCATTCTTTTCATCCCTTATATATTTAAATTTCCTCGCGAGCAATTCAATTCTTCCCTCGGTAAAAACCTGGTAAAAGTAGTTTTCGGTTTGTCCGTCAATGGCCGGGTAACCATTTCGAAAAATGTACCGGACGCTGTCTTTCCAATAATAGTCACTGCAATCAACTCTTTTTACCAGTCCGTCCTCCGCTATCATTTCCTTGCCTGTGCTATCAAGAAAATACAATTCATTGCTTTCGATATTTAACTTCACAGCCAAAGGACCGATTTCCTTGCCCCTCGAAAGTGTAATGTTTGCAGATACCCAGTCGTCATTGATAAACGGAGAGCCCGTGATGGCCGGGTCATATTTCTTTACAAGGGAGTGACCATTAAGATCAGTAAAGTCCATGGTCCTGCCCACATTAGAGTTTTTAAATTCCACCTGGCCCAAGCTGCACTGGCAATAAAGCAAAAAAATGACGAGTACATGTTTTCTCATAACAGTTGCCGCAATTTCGTCTCTGACTAAAGTTAATTACATTTTTCCATGCAAATCGACCCCCGTGCCTTACGAAATTTTATAACCATGTATATTTATGAATATACCAATTGACCTTTATGAATCACATTTCAAGCCTGGTCGAAAAGAAAATAGGTTATCCGAACCTGCTTGATGATCTGGGCAAAAAACTCTCCACATCAGAGTTGAACACCTTATTGATGGAACTGTTCAGAATGAGGGCAAAGAAGATAAGGCCTGCAGAATTGCTGAGGCAATTTGAAAAAAACAGGTTTGCTGCTCCTTCTCAGGTTGACACCATTTCTTTCAATGAATTTGAATTAAGATGCCTGAAGTTGGCAAAGCATAAAGGCTTCTCACCAATTACTCTTTCTCCCCTGGCGCCGCTGGGCACATGTTCGGCCGTTGCATTCGTCGACCAAAACAATATTGTCACCGCGTTGAGGGGAACTGAAGTCGTTTCTGATGCAACGAATGTATTTGCCTTGCTGATAGCAAAAGAACTAAAAAAGAAAAAGGACCTGGGCGTTATAAAATATGCGGCAACTCACAGGCATGTGAGAAGCCAGGCACTTTCGAATCCTGCATTCACCCCCCATTTCGGAATTTTTTGTTTGGCTACAGGCGGGCTTGATACAGGCAATTTTTCTTTCGAGCTTGAGCAGTTGTTGGATCATATCACCACTCACTTCTCGGTTTATTCAAATGAATTTGATTTAAATAGAGAACGATTGTTGCTAAAGATCTTTCTAAAAGAGGAGAACGAAATATTTCACCAGAAGTTAAAAGACAGTATGAAAACCATAAATGACGTAGCTAATATTCAAATCGAAAAACAATTGAACCCCGGGGAATATTATAAGCTTGTTCAATTCAAATTCTTCATCGAAAGAAACGGGCAGGAGATCAATTTGTCCGATGGTGGGTTTGTCGATTGGACGCAAAAATTAATTCCAAACAAAAAACACCGTTTAATAATTAGTGGCGTGGGGACTGAATTGGTATATAAAATGAATCGCAAATAACAATCACGAACTTTATTATCCTATTAAATGCGCACAAAATGACTGATCCACTTCAGCGAAGAGATTTCATAAAGACTTTGTCGCTTGCAGGCGCTTCGATCGCTATCGCAAGTCCTGTGTCGGTAAACGAGGGAAGTGGAGGCGCTGTAATCAAGAACGAACATTTTACGGTTTCATTTGACAGAATGAAAGGCACGATTAACATCTACCGAAGCAATGGAGTAGCACTATTGACAGGGGGAATTGTGTGCATAAATTCGGATAGCAAACATTATGTTTCGTTTGACAACTATAAATATACATTCGACTCAAAAAATGTTAACGATCAGCATGGCCCGGGAAAAAGATTAGTTATTCTTTGTAAAGATAAAGGCAAAAAAATGGATGCCGAGATCCGGCTGTCCTTATATGATCAGCTGAAAGCTGTGACCACAGAAGTTATTTGTCAGAATGTTTCTTCCCGGGATCTCTACATCAATAGCATCGAACCACTTCGTGTTCTTAAGAGTGAAGGTGGAAAGTTGAATGTTCCTGGCGTTTCAAAATGTATTACTAACGGCGAAATGTATTATGACACCGGAGCAATACATGAATTTGGAACGAAAGATGATGCCATTTCATCCGGTAATTTAAAAGGAGTAAAACTTGCCAATGGTCCCCTCTCATCTCCGAACGAAACGGTACATAGTTGGTGGAATGCCGGTTTATTCAATGGTTATGAAAAAGAGGGCCTGGTGTTGGGTTATCTTGAAAATGACTCATGCCTGGGAAATTTATTGATCACGAAAACGGATGATGATGAAATTTCATTCCTCGTCGAATCCGTTTACGCGCCGCAGCTGTTATTAAAACCCGGAAGGACAATTAGCTCAAACCGATTCATCATTAACATGGGTGCTGATCCTTACGTCGCACTTGAAACATATGCCGATGCAGTCGGAAAGGCTAATAATGCAAGAACCCGCTCAATCATCAACGGATGGTGCAGTTGGTTTTACACATTATCACGCGTATCGGAAGCGGAAGTGATCTCGAACACGGAATTTGCCGCAAAGCATCTGAAACAATTTGGTATTGAATATATACAGGTTGATGAAGGCTATCAGCGATGGCATGGAGATTGGGAGGGCAA
>DASYSW010000324.1:0-6847 GCA_036002905.1 Chitinophagaceae bacterium | reverse complement strand
GGTTTGATGGGTGGATCAGCATCGAGGATGGTGTCGATGGGTTTGAACAATTGGAACGAAGCGTTTCTTTTTTGAGGAGGAAAATGAAAGAGTATTGGGCTTAACACGATATCTATGTTCAACCACCTTTTTTTCCCGATGCGTCCACTTAACTCATAGCAAGCTAGAAAAAACATCATCCATCTCGAATGCTTTTTACCCATGGCTCGGGAACAATTCACGGAATGTATCGGTGTGCCTCACGCTGCCAAGTAAGAAATACATCATTTTTCCCGATGAGTCCACGGCTTACGCGCAAGGCTGGGCGAGACTCATCGTGGAAGGGAATCTATAAAAACTGTTAAATCGAAGATGCAGATTATGTCCTTTTGATTTGGGGTTTAACCACAACCCAAGGTATAAATAGAGCTGATGTCAAGGATCGTTGTGTGTAGTTCTCCTACGCATACTGTCGCCAGGAAAACGGAACGATGAAGTGATTGCGACGCAACAGGTGATGCCATGGATTCTGTTGCTGGTATCCAATAATAACTTCAAGTTTCATCATTTCGAGTAGATTTTTAAAGCAGGCGATGACATTCAGCGGCTAATGTTTAATCCCTTCAGATAATTCATCATAATCCTCACGCCATTCTGGGGCTCTGTGGCGACGAGGCCAAATCGTTTTTCAAACTTAGTGCTGTCAAAAATGTAGTCGATCTCATGTTGATACATCATTTCCGGAAATTCCTTCAATTCGGGAATGAACAGTCCAATAACGTAAAGCATCCACGTTGGAAGTTTTTGAATTTTCGGAGTTGTGTTAAGTTCGTTCGCGATCAGCTCGATCCAATGCCTGGTGGTTAATTTTTCTTTCGTTGTAGGTACATGCCATACCTGGTTGTAAGCATCAGCCGTATTTCCAAGTAATGCTGTCGCTTTGCCAGCGTCAGGCGTAAAAGTATAGGTGTGAATTTTATCTATGTCTCCAAATGGCTGTGCTTTCTTTCCCTTCAATAAGTTTTTGGCAGCTGTTTCCACCAGTACACTTTTATTGGTGTCAGGCCCATAGAAATCAGCCGATCGTGCTATGAGGGCGGTGAGATTGCCTCTTTCAACTTCGCTCATGATCATTTCGTGGAGCCCTTTTCTGACCATCCCTTTTTTGCTCGGCGGCTCTAATGGTGAGTCCTCCGTCATATGCGGTATCGCCGACTTTGCATACATGTAGACATTGTCAAAGAAAACGAGTTTTGCTCTATGCACTTTACAGGCATCGATGACTGACTGCATAAAAGGCGGCCATGTTTTTTGCCAAACTCTTAAGTTGTAATTGAAACCTATTGTCACATAAACCACGTCGCTTCCCGATACAGCTTTGTCAATTTGGTTTAAATCATTTACATCTAATGGAAAGAGTTCATCAGTGTCATTCACCTTTTTTGGATTACGACTGACCAGCCGGATCTTTCCGCAGTACTTTTTTAATTCACTTGCCAGGGGCAATGCTACCGTTCCACCTGATCCAATTATAGTTTGCACGGTAATTTTCTAATTGTTTATCTCAATTGATGCTAATTCCTAACCAAACTTAACGTTCATTTCTTTTTTGTCCTTTGCTCCCTTGTTGCTGTTCTGTTAAGTTTATTTCAAAGTGGGCTCATCAGCCAACAAGATCAGCGCAAAAATCGAAAATAGAATTCAATTTAATCTTTGGTCACGTAAAAAGAAGACAGTGGCGGCATACTGTCTTCTTCGAATATTCAGTTCAATTCTTTGGCCGAAAATATTAGTTTGCCGGTTCGCTGTAGATGAAATCGTCCATAATGACCAGGTCTTCGCCACTACCGTCAGAAATATCATTCTGTGTTGAAGAAAGAGGTGCACTACCACTATAAATACGAACACGAGTCACGTTGGCATTGGGAAAGTAAACACCCAGAAATGAGAAAGCTCCGGGCGCATTATTGCCGTTATTCGGCACCTTAAAACTACCCAATAGTCTTTCTCCGTCATAAAACTCCATTGAAGTCGACGACTCGTTGTTTACGTCGCTAAATACTACTCCAAACCCATGAACGGACGCATCGGTATTAGAACCAGGGATTTTGAAAAAGTTGTCGGTAACAGTGCTGCCGATAGCGACAAACGTTTTGAATGGGCTGAAGGTTTTGAACTGATCGCCGTACGTTGGATTGATGTTTACAAAGTTATTATCACTAATACTGAAGCCACTACCAGGGGTGGTCATAATGAGGCCTCTTTTTCTTCCGTTTGCTGCTGCTGGATCGGAGCTGCCAAAAAAATCGCCGGGAAAGGAATTATTGTTAGTTAGATTTGCAGGCACTGCGTCCCAGTTTACTTCACGGCGACCGCCTACGGCTCCCGGTGCGGTATTTGGCTGGCCCCCACCCAGCAAGTCGCGAAATTGATTTAATGCATCATTGATATCGCCGCGGGCTTTAACAACAATTGCATCTTCTTTGGATACTTTAACTTTTTCGGTTGTTTCAGATAGTGATTCCTGAGACTGAGTGTTCGTTAGATACGGGTTTTTCTGACAACTGGTCAACGAGGCAACGGCTATCGAAACCAGCAAAATTCTTGATGATACTTTCATATTTAAAATTTACAATTAATGATTACCAGGACTGTCCTGTTTTCGGTGAAGTAAATCGAATGAAAGGGAGTTGTGACAATAGGTAGAATTCCCTATTTTATTTTTTTCATCACCTATTTTATGAAATGACAGGTCCGGATTGCAGCTGGATTTTACAGTGAGGAGACATTGTCTTCGTAGTCTATTTAAGAAAACTTTCAGTGAATTTATCACCAGCCAGTGATTCATAGTCGATTTTGATATCGAGGCGATAATTTTTAATCGCACTTTGAAGTTCTTCTACATTCTCCTTAGTAAGGCTCTTCTCGTCTATATATAACAACCAAATTCTATCCCCATGAGCCAATTTACCATCAGGGGCTATGGTACTTTTATTCAATCTCATCTTTGCTTCTAATCCTAACTTGTTTATTGCTGTATTCCATCCATGGTCACCATCCTTTTCATCCATTTCATTTGAGTTTATTAACACTTTGCAATGCATTATAATAGCAGGGCCCAGTCCAGCATTTTTGACTGCAATGCCATATGCTCCTTGTGATCCTCCGAAATGCTTTGTAATCATAAGCATTGGCCTAATAGATGTTTTGTTATAGGCGCGATTTTGCTGCAATTCTTTTCGTGCAACCAGCACCGTCGCAAATGCGACTGCAACTGACATCAGGGACGTCAGTACCGTGAGAAATTCGTAAACTGTCATGGTTAGAAGTTTTTTTGTTAGTTCGGGATTTTAAAAAAAGGAAGTTGAGTTGTGAAGGCAAGTTACCTTTTTGCTATTGCCACCCTGTAGAATTCATAGCCTTTCTCAGTTCTGTCCGGCAAATATCTCTTTCGATATTCAGTTGCTCCCAGGTCTTCTATAAGAGTCAATCCGAAATTTGACAAGTAGCCAGAAAGCTCAGGGGGCAAAAACCCAAACGTCCAGCGCTCTTCTATTCTTTCAAGGTCCTGCAGTAACTTTTCGCCACCGGTAAATGAACGTGGATCGTCAAGAACTTGTTTATCAACGTACGTAAAAATAACAAAACTGCTACAGGGAAATTTTGAAATAAAGGCAAAAGTCTTATCGATGGTATCTGCCGTCAAATAGTTTGTTACACCTTCCCAAATGATCGTCGTTGGAATAAGAAAGTCGAACTTGGTTTCTTCTGCTAATTGCTCAAGACTCTGTTGGTTGAAATCAATTTGGCAGTACGTCACGTTTTGAGGCAATATTCCAATTCTTGATTTGTATATGTCGATTTTATAGTTGGATGTATTTGGATGATCGATCTCTATGACCCGAATTGATTTTAAAAATTCAAGCCGGGAAGCTCTTGTGTCAAAACCGGCCCCTAAAATGATGACCTGTTTAACTCCGGTTTCTATCGTCGAGAAGAGCAGATCGTCAATATACTTTGTCCTCGCAATCCCTGATGAAAGTGCACCTGGAATTTTCTTTCGAATTGTGTTATTTAAATATGTCTTGAAGAGAGGTAAATTCGATGCCTTGACCGCAAGTCTAAGTTTATGATCTAAAAAATGAATGGCGATTGGGTCTGAAAAAAGTTTATCGCCGGGACGTCGCTTTGTTTCGAGTGCCCTGAAGAAAGCCATATACTGAGCCGTCCTGCTTGTTTTGTCAACTTTCATGTATCAAATTTTTCGGTGTGGCTCTTATTGTTGTAACCGATTGCTGACGAATTATTTTTTTTGAATTTAATGAAGGCAATGCTCGTCCCATACTTTGCCTCTGCGGCAATCTTGAATCCAGCCTTTAAAAATGTAGATCGATGTCCAGTGAATGGATCACGTGATGTTCGTGGATATGCCTCGAGCAGATCTGCGCCCGCTTTTTTTGCGTGATCTATCGAAGCTTTTATCAAGGCAAGAGTTATCCCTTTCCTGCGGTAACCATGTTTAATATAAAAACAGGAAATACACCATGCATTGGAGCCAGCATTGAAATTTCCAAATCCACTTTTAATGAGCCATGAAAGATCGTTCCTTGGTGTGAGCTGGCACCAGGCTACGGGAACATCGTCGACAAAAGCAAGCAACCCTGAAGGATGATTTGATGAAATGATCCGCCGGAGGTCAGCCTTGTTTTGTGATCTGTCTCTCTTGTGATACTCAGCTCCAATTCGCCAGTACATGCACCAGCAACCATTGCAAGCGCCCTGCTTTCCGAAAAGTCGTTCTAAGTCGGCCCATCGATCCTTTGTGACTTGTTGAATCGAGAGTTGCACTCGTTACAGTTTTTCGTACCAATCTAAAATATAGTCTGCCACGTTTTCCCATCCTGGCTCCCCGCAGATGAAGTGGCTTTTACCTTCGAAGATCTTCAAATCAACACGGCTGTTTTTGTCTTTATATCTGTTAGCCAGAGTTTTTGTGAGAGATGGAGGGAAAATATTGTCACTTCCACCACCGATAAATAATATTGGTTCGTGTGGTTTTTTAAAGTCTATGTTTGAAAAAGAGTTTAAAACCAATTGCCGGCTTACCTTATAACTTTCCGGTACTGCAAAACTTTCAAACGCATGAGCCCTTTCTCCCTCGGGCAATGTGTTGAAAAAACATTTGTCGTACCAACGGCGACTACCCATAAAGTAATGTTTAGTGGAAAAAAAGCCGAATGCAGGCAATACGGATGTTAATGTTGTAAATGGTGGGAACACATTCTTTGGCGGAGCGCCGTCAATGCTTACGGCCGCCGCAGCCTTACCCATTTCCAACAATTTCATTATCGCCATGCCAGCCATTGAATGTCCAATGACTAAGGGTTTCTCAGGTAACTGGTCAATAAGCTGAGCAATGTTATTGACCACGTCCACAAATCCTGTTTTCGTAAGGTCAGGGTGAACTCTATTTCTCAAGTCAGCTGGCTTTCCCTCATGGCCGGGGTTTGCAGGAGAGTAAACGGTATAGTCTCTTTGTTCATAACGAAGTTTCCATCTTTCCCAGCTCGTATTGTTGACGAAGTTGCCGTGTATGAGAACAATCGATTTAGGTTTAGTCATAAAAACTGTCCATTGAATTACCAAATTGGTCTCGAGATATTCGACGCTGCGTATAAATATATGATATTCGACAGAAACGACTAAAGATAATAAAGCGTCTGACGACCGGTAGCCGCCTATGTTACTCTATTTATTATTTTTTCGAGGTTGCTATAGACGATAGTAACGTTTCAAGCCGGTCAAATGCTGAGCCCCAACCATTATAGAAGCCCATCTTTTCTTGCTGTTTACAATATTCTTCTGTCGAATGAACAACGCTAAAAGTGAAATTTGTTTTTTCGCCGTCCTCTTCAAAGAATACTTGCAATTCCACGCCTTCTGTCATGGGCTTGAAATCGGCAGTCGTAATGATTCTCTTATACGGAACAATCTCGATGTACCGTCCCTCGGAAATAAATTCGTTACCATCAGGCATAGGCATTACGAATTTCCAGTCGCCACCTACTTTGAAGTCGTGCTTAACCACGGTAACCATCATCCCTTTCGGGGCCCACCATTGCACAATGTGATCTGGCTTGATCCAGGCCTCCCAAACTATTTTAACCGGCGCATTAAAAACTTTTTTTATGGTCAGTGTCCTGTTTTTGGAGTCATTTGTTGTGCTCATTTTTTTTGTTTTTTAGTTTTTGCTTGCAGCTTATGTACATATTTTTCGAATGTGTCTATTCGTACTTCCCATTGCTTTTGATACTGCTCGAGCCACATAAAAGCAGGGATTAAACTTTTTGGTAGAATCCTGCAGTAACGTTCTCTTCCTTTTTGTTCAACTTCGACGACTCCACATTCAACCAGGTGTTTTATGTGTTGGGAAACCGCCGGCCGACTTATATGAAATTTGTCCGAAATAGCATTAAGGGTCATGGGTTTCGTCGAAAGAAGGTCTATGATCCGTCGCCTGTTTGGATCAGCTATTGCCTGGAAAATATCTCGTCTTATTTCTGGTGCCATAAAAACGTAAGTGAATGCTTACGCAAATATATGCGTAAGTATCTACTTACACAAAAATATATTTCTGAACTGTCATTGTTCTCGGGACTGATACATCTCAAATTAATAATTGAATTCAAAGGAGGCCTTTGTTCCGCTTGCCTTGAAGGTTAGATTCTTACTGATTTCTACGTTAACATCGCCCGTCTCATTGAGTAAAGTAAAATGAATCGCTTTTAGCTTGTATCTGCTGTCCTGTTGAACCGTGCAAACAACTTCAAGTTCACCATTGGTAAAGTAGTTGCCGGTTTGCGAAAAG
>DASYSW010000323.1:0-15950 GCA_036002905.1 Chitinophagaceae bacterium | reverse complement strand
AAAAATAAAATGAGTCAAAAAACAATTATCGTGACCGGTGCTTCGACCGGCATTGGGAAAGCTATTGCCAGCTTATTCCTGGATAAGGGTGACAACGTGGTGATGAATTCCGCTACAGAAGAAAATCTTGAAAAAACATTTATAGAATTTGGTTCTCCGGCCAACGCTAAAATAGTTGTGGGCGATATCAGGCGAAGAAAGGTATGCGAGGAAATAGTGGCCACAGCTATTAAGTTTTTCGGTACCGTGGATGTGTTGGTGAATAATGCCGGCGTGTTTGCTCCCAAAGGTTTTTTGGACGTAGAAGAGGCGGACCTGGATACATACTTTGATATAAATCTTAAGGGTACTTTCTTTGCCACGCAGGCCGCGATCAAAGAAATGCTGAACAAAAACGGAGGTTCGATCATAAACATCGGCACCGCACTGGTAGATCATGCCATCGCAGGTTTTCCCGCAACAGCGCCGGCGGTAAGTAAGGGAGGCGTGCATGCCCTCACTAAACAATTAGCCGCAGAGTTTGGAAAGAATAATATCCGTGTCAATACCATTGCACCCGGTATTATCCGGAGCCATCTGCAGAGAAAAATGGGTGTGGAAAATGTAGATGGTTTGGCGGGGTTACATTTGCTAAATCGTGTTGGGGAACCTACTGATATTGCTGAAGTGGTTTACACACTTGCCAACAGTAATTTCATTACGGGTGAAATCATCAATGTAGATGGCGGGCATGTGGCGGGGCATGCATTTTCTTGAGCTTAAATCAATGGTTCCAATTTCAACCCGGAAATACTATCAATGGATCGAAGAGTAAAGAGAGTTTTTCATGATAAAACAGGTTAGTGATGTGGAACAACACAAAAGCGACTGAAAGTTTACGGATTCAGTATCCGATCATCCAGGGGCCTTTTGGCGGAGGAGCATCCTCTGCCAAATTGGTCTCAACGGTTTCTAATGCCGGTGGCCTTGGAAGTTTTGGAGCTTATCATTTGCAACCGGGAGAGATCGAAAAGGTCATTGTTGAGATCAAAAAACTTACGAATAAACCCTTTGCCATCAACTTGTGGGTAAGTGACGTAGATATAAATAACAAAGGCATTAGTGATGAAGAGTATGAAAAATTAAAAGCTGTATTTAAACCGTTTTTTGATGAATTGAAAATTCCATTACCCCAAAAGCCCGAGCCGGTCGCAAGTAAATTTGAACAGCAGGCAGAAACAATCCTGCGAATCAAGCCACCCGTTTTTAGTTTTGTTTTTGGCATTCCTTCAGCAGAAATTATAAAAGAATGTAAGAAGCAAAAGATCTTAACCATAGGCACGGCTACTACATTGGATGAAGGCATGGCCCTGGAGAATGCCCACGTTGATCTGATCCTGGCAACAGGGTTTGAAGCCGGCGGCCACAGACCTTCTTTTTTGAATTCGGCGGAAGAATCACTTACCGGAACATTTGCTCTTATACCGCAAATTGCCGATAATATAAACACTCCAATTATTGCAGCAGGTGGTATCGCTGACGCAAGGGGAATTGTCGCCGCATTAACACTGGGCGCATCAGCGGTTCAAATCGGCACAGCATTTCTTGCCTGCGAAGAATCAAATGCATCACCGGAGCACAAACAAATTTTATTTTCGAATCGAGCCAGGTATTCAACTCTTACAAGATCTTTTTCAGGTAGGTTGGCAAGAGGCACTGCAGGAAAAATATCGGCAGCAACAAAAGAAAACCAGGCGGCTCCATTTCCGCTGCATAGAACTTTTATGAACTCTGTGCAAAAAGCAGCTATCGAGCAAGGCAGATCAGACATCCTGACTTTTTGGGCAGGGCAAAGTGCCCCGATTTTAAAACATAAACGGGCGGCTGACTTATTCAATTCACTGGTTGTGGAAACGGAAAAGATCTTTCAGACCTGGAATTCCTAACAGAGCAAGATCAAACCGTGACGATATTAATGACCACATGAAAAAAAATAATTTCTATATACTTACAGGTGGACCCGGCGCCGGCAAAACCAGTATACTTGAAAATTTAGCCTCTAAAGGATACAATTTTATTCCCGAATCTGCACGACAAATAATCAAAGAACGACTTTCACAAGGGCTTTCGCCAAGACCGGACCCGGCGAGTTTCGCTCAACAAATTTTCGACCAGGACTGGAAAAACTTTATTTCAAATTCGAACTTATCATCACTGTTATTTTTTGACCGCTCATTTATGGACAGTGCATGCATGTTATTTGAATCAGATAAAGGTAGCTTTGATAAGATCAGGAATTCTCATCTTACAAACAGGTATAATAACACGGTATTCATCACTCCACCGTGGAAGGAAATATACCGCAATGACGACGAACGAGATCAATCGTTCGAACAATCAATTGAAGTTCATAAACGCCTCGACAAATGGTATCGTGAACATGACTATAACCTTGTTATGTTACCAAAAGATACCATTGAGAATAGGGTCAATTTTATTCTGAACTTGGTGAGACGTAAGTAGTCAGAATGAGCGGTTTAAACTCATGGTTGCCATGACTGTCCTTTATTTTGCGAATAATCAATAAGCATTTTTCCGGCGAAAAGCAAAAAATTCCCATCTTTAAGGATTCCAAATTGTCACTTGCCCAAAGCCGCGAACCCATCGACGACATAAAACGCATCTCGCCACCAAACTTCTGTTTATGAAAAAGATCTTTGTCCTTATCATAGCGCTCGCGACCGTAAGCCGTTTATTCAGCCAACAAACCCAACCAGACAGTGTAAAATATGGAACGAAAGACTATTACCTTCAAAAAAGCAAGAGACAAAAATCTGGTGCGCGTGCACTGGTCATAGGTGGAACTGCATTGATGGTTGCAGGTCTATTAATTGGCGATAGTAAGAATGCTGACTTTGACCAGGCTGGTACCGGTGCTATAATGTTTGGTATAGGATTCCTGGCTGACATGGGCAGCATTCCACTTTTTATCGCCTCTTCAAAAAATAAGAAACGTGCAATGAAAGCATCAGTAGGTCTAAAAATACAGGACGCACTTGCCGTGCAAAAACAAAATTTCATGAGTGCGCGCTTTCCGGCGATTTCATTCCACGTCCGATTGTGATTGCATATTTGTGGTACTCGCTGAATGTTAATTTAAGCTTCACCAATAAAGTCAATAACACGTTAAATGACGACCCGCTCATTAATTTTAGAACAGTCTTAGCAAATGCATTTTCTTTCGAGCTGTATATTGTAGGGGCTATCAAAACGAACCACTATGAGATTAAAATTGAGTTTATTGACGCTTACTTTGATCTTCGTTGGTGCCATTTCCGCACAGGATACAAGTCAGTTCTTAAACAAATGTACGATATCATCAGGCTGGGGCTATGCCAATGGTGCCGGAAGCTCCAAAAGCGGGTTTACCTTTTTTGTGCAAATGGACTACCGGTTTTCTGCCAAATTTTCTTTGGCCACAGAATTTGAACATTTGAACTTCGACCTTCCGGGATATTATCAAGACTCTGTCATCGGCCCGAATGATCAACAGTTGTTTGACAATTATTTTTCAGTACTGATAAAGTACCATCTACCATTTAACTCAAGGTTTCGTGTTTCACTTGGAAGTGGCTGGACATACTACATAAGACAAACCGGCTACTTCGACGTCTACACAGACGCTTATTCACAAGTAATCACATATCGATTGTCATCATTTAGCGGCTATGGTATTCCTTTCTTGTTTGAAACATATTATCCTCTGTGGAGAAACTTAAGTGTGGGACTTCGCGCAAAATACAATCTTAACGAGTATGCCAACAGCTATTCGGCTGCGATAGGTGCTTCGTTAAAACTGTAGCCACCACTCGATCCATTCTTCATGTTCAAGAGTCCTTTACCGACTCTCCGAAGACCTAAAATGACAAACAGATGATCAGTCCATTTCGAGCCGAAAGTTCAAATTATAACAGTCGTTGTTTTCGACAAACAATTACTCTTGTCATAACAATCTTCTTCTTCGGAATAATTGGGCACGGACAAAATGATACAAAAATTACCACGTGGCAAACCATTCTACAGATTTCGATCTTTCAAAAAGTAAGTAATCCAAAAAAAATTGATAAAGGGCTGCTTTCTAAATTCCCCAATTGGAAAAAAATGTCCCCTCAGGGAGCAAGATTTAATTCATCCGATATTGGGGGCGGACCTCACAGACGTGTTTATTTTATTGCGAATTCAGGGAACTACTGGATAGTCAGTTATGAGCATGGAGGAAAAGTATACCATTCACATTGTTTTTTGATAACCCTTGATGCTGAGAATACTTCAATCCTCGACAATAACTGTTTGAAATTTGAATCCTTTGACTTATTAAAGCAGTTTTGGGAAAGTGAAATTTGTCCGTTCGCAGGATGGGCCGGAGATTACTGAGGTGCCGTCATTGACACACAACCAAAAAGCCATCGCTATTCAGCGATGGCGTCAACAACCCTAACCATCAATCTAAAAAGGTATCACTCTTCCTGAGCCGGAGATGTGTGTACTGATGATTGGGTTTCCATGATAATAAACAGAGCCGCTTCCCGTGATATGTGCATCCAGGTTCTTTGAAACCGCAAGTTTCACATCACCTGAACCGCTGGTATGTGTAACTGCACTTTCTGCACTGACACCCGGCATTTCAACCTTTCCGCTTCCACTGATGTCGACATCTTCATTCACTGCGGAACCATTCGCAACGTTGATATTTCCCGAACCGCTTATATCGGCGTCGATCTTATCAGCGATCACTGCATTCTGAACAGCAATATCACCTGAACCGCTTAGCGTTACCTTCAGGTTGTTCGCAGTAATGTTTCCCTGTACATTCATATTGCCAGAACCGCTCAGGCGAAAATAGTCCGCATACGGCGCCGTGATATTTATCAAAAGGTCCTCGTGTTGTTTCACACGCACATTGTCCTTGAAATCGATATGCAACACCCCATTGACAACATTAGTGTTCAGCACATCAAGGATATTCTGTTGCGCTGTTATTTCCACTTTGTATTCCGGGGCAATCGCAAAATTTACCTTGCCACTCATTTCGGAGGATACACCGCTAAAATTGCCGACATTTCTTGTTTGTGTTACCAGGGGTCCTTCACCCACGACCTTCTCGCAGGAAGGGAAAATAAGTATTCCTGCAGCTAACAATACTACTACTACAAAATTCTTCATTGTTTTAAATTTTTAAACTATTAATGATAAGGGTTAAAATTCTATTTTATAATTCAGCACAGGTATCAATCCTGTCTGGTAGCTGTACACGATCTTGTTCTCATCTTCATCATAATACTGGTTGTAAACATTCAGCCGGTTGCTCACATTCTGAATATCCAGTGATAAAGTGCTGGTGAGATGCCGTTTGTTCCACTTCATGCTTACCCGCAGATCAGTGCGGAAATAATCCTGGTTTTTAAGGCTGTTCGCATTGTATTCATCAAAAACAGTATACCCTTTATTCTCGGATGCTGCAAAATCAATCGGTGTTGTTCTTAATCCACCTGCATAAATCGTTTTGATATTGACACCGAATGTTTTCTTTTTGTTTTCGGAAACAAAATCTTTCCCGGCGATCAGTGTGACAATATAATTCCCGTTGAACCTTGTATTTCTCTCAATGCCGTCAAGTGCAGTATACTTCGACTGGTAAAGTGAATTGCTAAGCGTCAGGTAAAAATTATTTCTCAGGTACCTCTCGAGCGATATTTCTACTCCGTAATTCTTCCCCTTTCCTTTATTCACCAATGGATCCAGCACATATCCGTCGATGATATTCAGTGTCGAGAACGTACTGCTGTCTTTGGTACTAACCGGAACATTAAACAACTGCTGGTAATACAATTCCGTTTTTAGCAAAAGATCTTTTGCGAGGCGGTGACTGTACGACAATACATAATGATGTGCTTTTGTAAAACCAAGATCTCTATTGGGTGAATTATAACTGCCGTCAGGGTTTTGTTGCCTTGCAAAATAAACACCCCAGATCTGGAGCTGGCTATGCAATCCGTAGCCAACCGCAATACTGCTTTTATTCGTGACGTTCCATTTAGCAGAGATGCGCGGTTCTACAGAAGATGTGTTGTTGAGTGAAAGATGCAGGTAATGCAATCCCGCATTGACTGTAAAATTATCGGAAAGCTTATACTGTCCCTGTGCAAATAACTGTTGCGTGGAAGTGTTCCCCTGTGCGTTGATCCTTTCCTGCAATGGTTCGCCTTCGTGTTCAGCGGACAACTGGTAGTAGTTAAAATGAATAACGTTCGCAATCATACCGGCGCGCAGGTGCATCCTGTTGCTGAATTTATAATTCAGCGTGGAATTCAGCAACCATTTCCTGACGATATAGTTGTCAGTATAGTTTTTGGAGATGTTGTAATCATCCTCAATATAATCTTCGTTGTATCCATTCTTTGTATATGAAATGCCGGCACTTGTTTTCAAATTGATCTTACTGCCCAATAAGATCGTATGCGTTAAACCGCTCATGCCGGTATTAGCAACAAAATGATAGGGATACCTGTCACTTTTTTCTTCCCATTTCGAAGAATCTTTTTCCGCATTCAGATTTTCGCCGCTCAACCCACCAAAGCCGAAGAGTGTAAACGTGCCGAGTTTATTTGTCGGCAGATAAATATTGTATGAAAGATCCTGGAATTTAGTTACCGAACCATCTGCTTTCAAAACACCAAGCTTATTCAGCAACTCCAAAGTGGAGTACCGATAGTCGATGAGGTAAGAGCCTTTGTATTTCTTTGAAAAGGGCCCTTCCAGAGCTGCATCAAGACCCAGCAGCCCGGCCTGCAAGGTGTATTCGTGTTTTTCATTATTACCCCGCCGAAGTTTCAAATCAAACACGCCGCTTAAAGCGTTCCCATACTCTGCGGCAAATGCCGATGTAACAAAGTCTGAGTTGGATAATAGTTGCGAGCTAAGAATAGAAATGCCGCCACCAGAATTTCCCGCCTGGCTAAAATGATTCGGATTTGGAATATCCATTCCTTCCATTTTCCACAACAATCCCGTCGGCGAGTTTCCGCGAATGATAATACTGTTGCCTCCATCATCGCTTGCCAGCACACCAGGAAAAGCAACGGCCATTCGCAAAGGATCATTCACCGCAGCTGCATACTTTTGCGTTTCTTCAACAGTGAAAGCTCTTGCACTGACAGCACTCATGTCATTGAGCGGCTTATTTTTTTTGCTGTTGGCCTTTACTAAAACCTCATCCTGCATCTTTACCAATGCTTCCATTGGAATATTCAGGACGGTTTCTTTACCCGAATTAATAGTAATGTTCTCAAGTGTTGCTTCCTTGAAACCCGAATAAGTAACTGTAATGCGATAGGAACCTATCGGGATATCTTTAAACCGGAACACTCCTTCTTCATTAGTGACTGTTTTATAATTCAGAGAAGCGATGGTGACTGTTGCACCTGGTAATGGTTTTTGTAGCATTATGTCCATGACTGTTCCACGAAGCTGGTGTTTGTACTGGGCCTGCGCTGCCATGCACAGGAAGGATAAGGCGATGATAAGGTTTCTCTTCATAATAATCTTCTTTGTGTCGTTGATAATGGTTTTATGGATTAACAACACAAGAGGATTTTACCCCTACCCCTTAACAAAACTTTAGAGAAAATTGATCTTGGCATTGCGCCAAACTAACCCGTGACCCTGAGATCGTTGATGGTTGTGGTAAGAAATTCACCACATGGGATCACGGGCACATAGATTCACATAGAGCTTTTAATAAAGAGCTAAGTTGAGCCGCATTCTATGTGTTCCTATGTTTCTACTGTCCTATGTGGTGAAGTTTAGAAGAAATTGATTCCGGCATTCCAGCCGAACCAGCCTGTGACCCTGTCGCTGAAGGAAATGACATTGTATCCCGATGGTGGAATTGGAAAACGATAATCCGTTAATCCCGTTTTTTGATCAGAGATATATACAGAAAACGCTGGTCCCGCAAAGAGAGAGACATATTTACCCAGCTTCACATTGAAATTGAGATGGATCCTGTTTAAAATATTGGTGTAATCCCATGACCCGAGATAAAGATATTGCGAGGTTAGCTCGGGGTTCAACGAAAGAGTTTTCCCTTTATTCAGATTAAGTTCGCTTCCTAATCCATAACCAAAAGAATACACCCGGTTGCTGCTACCCGCGTTCACTCCTGCCTGCAAAATGCTGTACAATCTTGAATTACCGGTCTTAAAAGCTGCATTTACGTTCACTATTTCATTGGTAGAAAAGCTCACCTTGTGATATCCCTTTATAATAACATTGATCAAACCGATGCTGTATCCCTCGGAAGTATCCGCTATGTTGATGAGGCCGATCTGTACTCCTTTTAACTTCTTTGAATAATTAAATACGCCCGCGATCTGCACGCCACCGGTTTCTTTGTTGCTGACATTACCCACGCCTGCAATTTGCACACCGCTTAATTTTCTTCTCGCAAAATTGGCAACACCGGCTGCCTGCACACCCGTCACACTATCGGCAACATGGTTGTAAACGCCACCCACCTGGAAGCCGGCGAATTTTCCCTTTACTAAATTATTTATACCAGCAGCCTGGAAGCCATAACTCGTATCCAATACTGTATTGTTAACACCCGCCACCTGGAAACCCTTCATCTTTCCTCCATCTACATTGAATACCCCTGCAGCCTGGAAATATTTCACTTCTTTCTTATCAATATTGAATATGCCCCCAATCTCGACTCCGTTTGTTCCAGCAGTATAACCGCCAAGTACGTTCAATGAAAAATTATTGACAACCTGCCCACTCATTTTGCCCTGTGAGCTTAAACCTGGAGTTAGTGATACCTGGAATGGACGTGTCGTAAAAAAATGTTTCAGGTTCAAACTCTGAACCTGCTGTTTTGTGGAAAGCAGAAACCTTCCCATTCCTGTTCTCTCGACCTTTGCTGAATCTGCAGGAGGCGCAATGGTTTTTGAAACTGTGTCGGCATTTCGTTTGAGTGAATCCGGAACCAAATAATCTTCCGGGGCGACAGTCACTTTATCTACTTCTTTTTCAACGGGCATCATCGTGATAGTGAGTTCCTGGTTATGCCTCGGTTCGATCACGATTGATGTGTCTTCATAAAATTCTTTGCTTATAAAAAGTGTAGCGCTACTTGTTTTGCTGCTTTTTAGTTTTAGTTTAAAATAACCGGCATCGTTGGTTAACGCAGATGCTAGTTGTTTTTTCTCATAAACGCTCGCCTCATTAATGGCAACACCGGATTGCTCATCAAAAACATAACCACTTACTGAATATATCTTATCTTCCACCACTGCTTTGTTCGTCACCATCGTCATCCTTATCGGAGCCTTGCGAATGATAACATAATTGCCGCTTTCAACAAATTCGTACGTACTATTAAACAATAACCCCAATGCTTCCTTAACGGTTTTATTTCGCACATTCAGGCTGACTAAACTATCCTTCTTTACAATTTTCGAATTGTAAGAAAAATAGAAATCACCCTTGTTGCTGAGTATCTCCAATACATTATCAAGCCGCTGACGATCGACGTCCAGTGTAATATTTTTTGATAAAAGAGCCTGTCCCACACAAGAAACACTGATGCCTGCAACTAAAAAAACAATACTTACAATCTTTTTCATTTCCTCTTAATCTGTTATTGTAAAGTGATGGTGTCCCCTTCTTTGATGATTGTGATGTTGAGGGTAAGACTGATGACATGCAGCACCTGGTCGAGCGATTCATTATTAAATGTAGTAGTGATGCTCATATTCCTGAGTGCAGGGTTGCCGATAACGATATGCGAATTATAAGCTTCATTGATCACTTCTACCAGCTTCCATAGCGGCGTATCATCACAAACAAACTCTTTTGTCCGGTAATATTTATATAGCTGGTCGCTCACTTTCTCTTTAGTAAGCAAGGAATCTTTTGCTCCTGCGATTGTTTCTTCATTGGCTTTTAGTTCAACGGTTTTCCCTGCCCTTGTGACTTTTACAATTCCCGTTTCTACTATCACTTCTGTATTGCCACTGATAGTTTTTACATTGAAGGAAGTGCCGACGACTGTTATCTGTACGTCATTGACCGAAATGACAAATGGTTTCTTTTTGTTTGGAGTTACATTAAAGAACGCCTCTCCTTTCAAAGACACCCGTCTTGTTTCCCCTTTGAATTGAGACGAATAGGAAATTGAAGAGCCTTTGTTTACCGTAACCACAGAGCCATCCGGTAGTGTATCATTCAGTACGGTTTTCTGAGCAACAATCGTCATTTCTTTTGTACGATCATTAAATATCCAATATCCCAATATCCCAATAGCTACAGTAATAGCAACAGAGGCAGCAACTCTCATCCATCCAAAACCTGTACGGCGACCGCGAACAGGATAAATCTTCTGCTGAAACTTCTGCCATGCCCTGTTTTCATCCACCGTACTTGTCAGTGCCAGTTGCCGGCTGTCGTCCCAGATCTTTTTAAGCTGGGTATAATAAGCAAGATTGGCGTCATCAGTCAACCATTGTCTCACCTGTTCCTGCTCATCCGTCGTGGCTTCGTTGAGCAGGTATTTTACCAGGAGGTCCTCGTTAATATGGTCAAATTTTGGGTCCAGGGTATTACAGTTTTGATAATAATATTAATAGTAGTGGTAAAAAATCAACCAGCTTGGTCCTTAGTAGTTTCAGCGCCTTGCCCATGTGGTTCTCGACTGTCTTTACCGAAATATCCAGTTTGACAGCAATCTCTTTGTACCTCATGTCTTCAAAGCGGCTCAACTGAAAAACGGTGCGACATTGTTCTGGTAATTCATTCAACGCTTCTCTGAATTTATTCTCCAGCTCCTTTTTCATTATCTTTCCCTGCCCGGTTTCCGATTTATTTTTCATACTATACGCAACATGCAACTGGTGACCCGCTTTTACTTTCTGGTGTTTTAGGAAATTGAGACTTTCATTGTGCACAGCCCGGTAGAGATAGGCAGCAACCGGCCCGGAAAACGAAAGGTGCTCCGACCGCTCCCATAATTTGAAAAAAACCTGTTGCACCATTTCTTCTGCTTCGTCTTTATCCTTCAGAATGGTGAAAGCATAAGCATGCAGGTTCTTATAGTGAGTTTTGAAAACCTGTTCAAACGCTGCCTCATCTCTTTTGGAGAGCAGCGACGCCATTTGTTCATCCTGGAACTCCATGCCGATGAAACTATATTCCTTTACTGATAATAAAGCTGCGCCCAAAAGTAGTTTTTAATACAACAACCAAATGACCGTTTACCCCTACTGAGGGATGGGATTTTTTTATGTAGCCGGCTGGATTGCTAAATCACCGCCTGTTGTGTCACTCGCTTGTACGTTCGGTAATGCTACGAGACCTGGCCTGCCCCAAGGGCGCTAAGGCGCTAAAGCAATACAAAGACTTGGCAATACTTTGCGTCTTGGTGTATTCGTCGCGACTGGGGCGATCAGGCGGCCCCTTTGACCAGGTGTATATTTATATATTGAATAGATAAAATGAACAAGATCGTTGTAATCATTGGTAGCTCCCGGAATGATGGCGACACAAAAACGTTAGTGGATCAGTTGCATAATTTCCTGGACTTTGACAGTATCGACTTAAACGAATATGACATTTCGTATTATGACTATGCGCATGAGAACGCAAATGATGACTATCTCTTATTAATGAGAAACCTAATTGCTAACTATGACACGTTCCTCTTTGCCACCCCTGTTTATTGGTATGCAATGAGCGGAATCATGAAAGTGTTTTTTGACAGGTTTACTGATTTGTTAGATAATGAAAAGGAAGTAGGAAGACAATTGCGCACCAAAAAAATGGCTGCCATTACCTGCTCAATTGGAGATAACCTCGGAGACATGTTTTGGTTACCGTTTATTGAAACGGCAAACTATCTTGGCATGACGTACGTCGGAAGCTTACACACAATAACCAACAAAATTGACAAGAACGACTTGATCGAATTCGCTGATAAGATAAAAGCGAAATAAAACAAAACAAATATTGCTGCATCCCGTAGAGATGATTCATTGGTAATCCGAATCGGAAAAGACCACGATGCGTTCCGATCGGTACGTTTCATGCGGACTTGGCCCGATAGCTTTTGCAGTTGTCATTCCGATCCCCATTTCATCAGGCGAGGAATCTATATTGCCGGGAAGACGCGAAGACGTTAAGCGATGCAAAGCCTTCGTGACCATCTGTGTTTCTCTGACCTTGTGCCTACCTTTGTGTTTAAACCCTTGCAATGAGAAAGCTTATTTTACAAGTAGCAGTTAGTTTGGACGGCTACATCGAAGGTCCGAATGGTGAATATGATTGGTGTTTTATGGACCAGGATTATGGAATGTCTGAATTTTTCAAACGCGTCGATAGCGTCTTCTATGGCCGAAAGTCGTATGAACTTGCCTTGAGTATGGAAGGGGTTGAAGTGACCCATCCCAAACTAAAAGAATATGTGTTTTCTACAACACTGCAAAACGTTAGACCCGGCGCAACCCTAATAAACGGCGATATAAAAGAGCGCGTGAATAAAATAAAAAGCGAAGCCGGCAAAGACATCTGGCTTTTTGGTGGCGCAAGTCTTACAACTTCTCTTTTAAATCTTGGCCTTGTCGATGAGATCAGCCTTGCTGTCCACCCAATCATTCTTAGCAGTGGAAAACTGCTATTCAACAACATTCGAAACAGGATCAGTCTGAACCTCATTGATCACAAAGCTTATTCAACAGGATTGGTTTTTCTCACCTACACCATTTCGTAAAATTCTTAGGAGGAATCTATATTGACACGAAGGCGATAAGGCAACGCACGGCCTCCAAATGACGACTCGCACACAGTACCGTCGCCACAATTATGATCGCATACGCCTGGCTTGCTCAGGGACACACCTGGGCCAAACTCACTTTTTATCCGGATCATTCCATTCTATTTTAGCGGTTCGCTAATGCGAGCAACAAATCATCTGACAATAAAATTTTATGAAACAAAAATCGATCATCATAGCGTCTGTCACAGGACTCCTTGTGGGCTGCATATTGGGTGTGGCTGGTTCTGTAGTTCCATCCGACACATTTCGCAATTTAGCGTGGGCGACTGGCAGTGTTGGAATCATAATGGCAGGAGCCTTACTTGCACTATTCTACTTTAGAAACGGGTACGATATCATGGCTGCAGGGTTCGTGATTCTTGCCTTAGGCGAGGCGGTAGTATTTTCCAGCTGTGCAACAAACCCGGACAATAATATTCCTTCATTTGGTGCGGGAAGTTTCTTATGGGCATTGTCAATTGCCGCCCTTAGCCTCCAAAAGTTCTTTCCCCTGGTTGTGAGAGTCACTGGGATCATCGCGTCCGTTTTATTCGCTTCTGTTTCTATTTCTATTTTTTCAGGCCAGCAGGTAAATGCTTTAAGCAGACCATTTCCATTCCTGGCTTACCCATTTTATGCGGCGACGCTTGTAGGCTGGGCCTGGACACTGCTTAGGAAATATTCCATCTTTTCGCCCGGTTTCTATCGCGATCCGGATAAAATATACTAATATGGATGCCGACGACCCGTTATTCTTGTTCCGAAATCCCTCTCATGATCGAAGAGCTGATTGAAATAATTAAGAAACTAAAAGGGAAAATTACTGACGATAGTGATATGGTTTGGACAGGATATGAAACTTCAAAACAATTGAGAGACGAATTAGAAGCATACATACTCGAATTGCAAGCCGGCAATGCAACTTCGATGGAAAAAATAAAGACCCTTCTTTTACCTACGGGAGCCCTGCAGGAACATTCAATATCCAACCGTTGGGGTGATGAATTTCTCGACCTGTCCGAAAAATTCGATCATCTTTATATGAGAATAAAACACCAGAACTGACCATCATCTCCTCTGTTTAACCGTTAAATCATGCTCCCGGTCAAATAAATTCGTACTTTTTCTTTTGGCATCAAAAGAAAAGGCTATGCGACCTGTCTTCGCAATATTGAAATACTTTGTACCAACAATTTTAGTCTTATTAATAGGGAAATTCTGCGTTTCCCAAAGCGATTCAACCCAGCAAACGCCTGTCATTGACTCGGCAGAAATCAAGTACGACTCGGCCACAAATCAACTCTTTCATCGCATAAAAACATTCGGAGATAGCGAGCAAAGAAAAAAACTTCGCGCATTTACTGAAGACACAATAGCGACAAAACAGGATGAAACGATCGAATTGACAAAGAAGCTGTTGCTCGAGGCACAGAACTATTTGGAAAACGGTCTTGATACCGCCGGCCTGACCACCGAGTTAAACAAGATCAAAAAATGGTATGATATCACAAGTGACGGCGTTTTTTCCAATACGGGCACGATGCAAACGCATGCCAACCTGGAAACATCGTATAAGATCATGAGAGAATTGTTAACCAGGATGGAGGAAAGAAAATCATCATTGGACGAATATTATAAAACCCTGGTTGGCCTTCGAAATACAATTGATTCACTCTACAAGGAAGATATCTTGTACAAATTTTCTTCTGATTCTGCGGTTTTGATGCGGTATGCCGAACGCCTGACTGTTGTATTGCAGGAGATCCGGCCCATTGACAGCTCCTTAAAGAAGACCTTGATCAGCGTATCAGATATGCAACCGACGGTAAACAGGATGGTAAACAGGCTAAGTGCCAGTATCGACCAGATTGGAGCTTTTCAAAAAGATATTTCCTCCAAACAGTTCCACCGGGAGACGAGTAACCTCGGTGGACCTGTAAAATATGTTCGGAGATTCGGTGAGATTATCGATTTTTCAATAGTGAAAGGATGGCTCGCATTCATCTTTTTTGTACGTAATGAAATTGGGAAGATCTTCCTGATGCTGCTACTGATCATTGCTTGCACAATTTTCCTTTTAAATATTAAGGCCAGCCTGAAAAGACAAAACTTTCTTGAGAAAGACAGCCGTGAACAATGCGTATTGAAATATCCCATTTTATCCGCAGTGGTTATTGTTTTCAATGTTTTCCAGTTTGCGTTCATCGATCCCCCCTTTGTTTTTACCGTGCAGATATGGATCATTTCCGGACTATCCCTATCCTTCATTCTGAAGAATGTTGTTGCAAAATATTGGTTCCGTGCCTGGTTGATCCTGTTCCTTCTTTTCCTTTTGGCATGTTTCGATGGCATGATCCTCCAGGCATCAAGACCTGAAAGATGGATGATGCTGGGCTTGTCACTTGCCGGCATAATTTGCGCTTCAATGATCATTTTAAGAGGCCGTGGGATTGAAATAAAAGAAAAACTGTTTATCTATTTTATCGGTTTTGTTGCGCTCATGCAAATTGCATCAATACTGAACAATTCCTACGGTCGTTACAATCTTTCGAAGATCTGTCTTACTGCAGGTTTTTTTGGCGTGGTGCTGGCGATATTATTTTTCTGGACGCTGCAATTTATTGACCAGGGTCTTGCCCTGGCCGCCCAGGTATATAATAAACCAGGTAAGAAATTATTTAGTATCAATTTTGAACGTGTGGGAGGAAAAGCGCCCACTATATTTTATATCCTTCTCTTTGCCGGGTGGTTTGTTTTATTTGCCAGGAATTTTTATGCGTACAAGCTCATTTCTGTTCCCGTTAAAAATTTTTTTATACAAAAAAGATCGATCGGCGAGTTTTCCTTTTCGGTTGGAAACGTACTCGAGTTTTTCCTGATCCTTTATCTCTCCGGATTGATTTCAAGGCTGGTTTCATTTTTTGCGTCCGATAGAGCGCCTGAACAAGGAATTGCCGGCCGAAAGAGCGGGATTGGAAGTTGGCTGTTGATCATCCGGATCTCTATTATAAGTATTGGTGTGCTAGTAGCGTTTGCGGCCGTTGGTATTCCGATGGACAGGCTCACTATCATCCTGAGCGCCTTGAGTGTTGGTATCGGGTTC